>JANQRM010000656.1 GCA_028284565.1 Anaerolineae bacterium
CGACTGCTTGTAAACGTCGCCGTGATTGTCGTTCGAGTTGTAACTCATTCGCTTGGCGTTCTGCTTCTTGCTGTTCGAGTTTTTCGCGCTCGCGGACACTGGCTTGAATAAAATCGTATTCTTTGGAAGACATCATGATATTCGTATCAGTTGCCCATTCCTCGAATTGTGCTAGGCGCGCCCCATGTAAGAGATAGCTCGTATCTTCTCCATTGGCTTGCCATTCCTCGACTTCGGATGCGAGCATGTTTTGCAGACGAATATCATTCCGACTGCCATCGAGCCATGTGCGGAACCGTATCCACTCGCGTATCAATGCCTCGTGTGCGACTTCGACAGTGGGTTCCCGTGTTTCAGGATCGTTATCGAAGGTTAGCAGGCGATACCGTCCGAAGGCATCCAGCACTGATTGCAAGCTACTTTTGCCCAATTGGATGGCAGAAAAATCAGAGAGTTTGGCACGCCGACGTGTATCTTCATTCCCTTCACCCAAAGAGACTAAGCGCAGAAAGATTTGTTTAGCAATGCGTTGTTCTTCGTCGCTTAAGGCTTGATACACGAGTTCTGCACGTCGAGCCAGCGCACCTTGCACCCCACCACTTTCGTTATAAGCATCGAGCGTGAGGCTCATGCCCTCTTTCCGTTCAAAGAGTTCCGTCAAGGTGTATTGCAATAAGGGCAACGCGCCCGGTTCAGATCGCACATCGGCGATAATCTCTGCAATTAAGTTCGGTTCAACGGTTATGCCGACTCGCTTTGCTGGACCGGTAATCGCTTGTTCAAGCTCACTCGATGTCAAAGGCAAGATGACTTCGGTACGCGCTTGCATCAAGAGACCGAATTCTTCGTACTGTAGAGGTTTGTCGTAGAAATCTGCCCTGATGGTTACAATCACCCAGATGTTACTCTTGGGGTTGGTCACCGTTGCATAGAGCAAGGACATAAAAGCATCTTGCTCAGCTTCATCCTCAACCAAGGTGAACAATTCTTCAAATTGATCGATGAAGAGTAAGAGAGTTGGGTCTTCCTCCCCTGCTGGCACAAGTTTTGGGAAATTATCGAGTAGGGATTGTGAATTGGCTTGTAAGGTATCTTCCAAATCATCCCGTTCTATGGATGCAATACTGCGTAGGGATTCAGCGAGATTGACGAATGGTTGATTCCCCGGAACCATGGTTGCGACATACCAAGAATCAGACCCCTCAATCGCATGGCGACGCAAGGCAGGCAACAAGCCTGCATAGACTACACTTGATTTCCCACTTCCACTGGGACCCACTAAGGCTAAGAAGTGTGAAAGCTCATCCTTCTCATCCAAGCGTTCTAGCAGACGTTGTGTGAGGGCAGTACGTCCAAAGAAGAGTTCTTCATCGGCTTCTGAAAATGGGCGCAGTCCTTTGTAGGGATTCAGGAATGCGTTCTCAATGGGAGTCAAGTCATCAACTTCAACTGTTATGCCCGTTTCCGTGATGATTTCACGAAATTGGTCAGCCAGTTGGCGAATATCCTCATAGCGCAAGGTTGGGTCTTTGGCGGTGGCACGTTGGACGACGATATTCAGCGCATGGGGTAAATTCGGTTTGATGGTCTCTATATCGGGAACGGGGGTGTTAACATGATGTTGTGGGAGATGGTCTAGTGGGGTTTTAGGAAAAGGATACTCCCCTGTCAACATTTGGAAGAGCATAATCCCCAAGCTATAGACATCCATTGCAGGGGTCTGTTCACCATTGTGGACGCGCTCTGGCGGCAAATAAAGCCATGTACCAACGAACTTCTCAAATTGGTCATTGCCTTCCTCCATAGCGATCCCAAAATCGGTGAGGTAAGCATTACCTTGCTCATCCAATAAAACATTGGCAGGCTTAATATCACGATGTATCACATGGTTGCGATGTGCCAACCACAAAGCACGACAAATTTGGTCGAGGAGTTGTGCGATACGCTCTAAGGCGATGGGACCTTGTTTCATCTCTTGCTTGAGGTTCCCGCCACGGAGATAGCGCATGACTAAATACGCGCCTTGAGGGTCTCGCCAATAATCGAACAAAGGCACAATAAAAGGATGCTCTAAGCGAGCTACCATCTTGGCTTCGGCTTCAAAGGAGCGGATGAAGCGCGGTTGATTGGCATGTTCTGGACGAATCAGCTTAATTGCTACTTCTCGTGAGACCTGTGGTTGATAGGCACGATAAACCGCACCAAAGCCACCCTTCTCGATTAATTCTTGAATTTCATAACCGCGGATATTTTGCGCCACTGCTTCTGGGCTAGTTGGATTATTCACGTCGATGTTTCCCTGACTTGTTTACACCCTATTTCATGAACCACCGATAGTCATATGGTGGCAAAGTCACTTCCCCACTAATCGAATCCTGATCCATTTCCAGCATATCACGATAGTCCCCTTCCCCAACCTTGAGAGTTATGGTTTGGTCGGACAAATTGTGCAAAGCAAGCAGGGTTTTATCCTCATACCGACGGAAGAAACAAAGGGTATGCTTCGATTGTCCATCCATCCATTCTAAATCGGCAGTGGCAATGAAATCGTGGGTTTTGCGTGTATGGATAAAATGCCGAACAGTATGGAGTAGGGAGTTTTCATCTTCGCGTTGTGCATCCACATTAACTTGCTGATAGCCAAAGGTGTCATCATGAATGACCGGAGCATAAAATGTCTCTTGTGGTGCATTGGAAAAACCTGCCCCACTCTCTCCATTCCACTGCATCGGAGTCCGCACGCCATTACGATCAAAGAGTGTGATGTCATCACCCATGCCAATCTCATCGCCGTAATACCAAACCGGTGTCCCCGGCAAGGTGAACAACATCGAAATCATTAACTCAATTTTGCGACGGTCATTGTCCATCAGTGGAGCTAAGCGACGGCGGATACCCAAATTCATGCGTTGTTTGGGGTCAGGTGAATAGGTTGCCCACATAAACTGACGTTCTTCTTCTGTCACCATTTCCAATGTCAGCTCATCATGATTTCGCAAGAATGTTGCCCACTGTGCATCACTCGGAATTTCTGGGGTCTCTGCCAGAATGTCGAGAATGCTGGTGTTATCTTGCTTAGCGAGAGCCATATACAAACGGGGCATGACCGGAAAATGAAAGTTCATGTGGAACTCCTTGCCCGTTTTATCATCCCCGAAGTAAGGAATCACATCTTTGGGGTATTGATTTGCTTCTCCCAACATTAGCACATTAGGGTAATGCTCATCTACAAATTGACGCATCTTCTTCAAAAAGCCATGCGTCTCCGGCAGATTCTCGCAACTCGTCCCCTCTCGCTCAAAGAGATATGGCACGGCATCGACCCGAAAGCCATCAATGCCTAAATCCAGCCAGAACTTCATAATATTTATCATCTCATCTTGCACTTTAGGGTTGTCATAATTCAAATCGGGCTGGCTACTGAAGAACCGATGCCAGTAATATTCGCCACTGATTTCGTCATATGCCCAGTTCGATTCTTCCGTATCGAGGAAGATAATCCGTGCGTCGCTGTATTCCTCGCCTGTTTTGCTCCACACATAATAATCACGCCACGGCGAGTCTTTTGAGCGTCTTGCTTCTTTGAACCATGGATGTTCATCGGAAGTATGGTTCACAACTAAATCGGTGAGTATCCGCATCCCGTGATCGTGAATGGCATCGACGGTCATCTTAAAATCTTCCAGCAAACCATAGTTTTCATGAATGCCATAAAAGCTGGCAATGTCATAGCCATCATCCCGTAAGGGCGAGGGGTAAATTGGCAAGAGCCAGATACAATCCACCCCCAACCATTTTAGATAATCTAACTTATCGCGGAGACCAATGAAGTCCCCATGCCCATCGCCATTACCATCGGCAAACGCCCGCAAATACAGTTCATAAAAAATTGCATTTTGATACCATTTCATCGTGTTTAAATCCTTCTTAAAAGATGAGTCAATGGATTAAGATTTAGGAGAGTGTAATCTCAGTTTGGAAGACAATGACCGCCTGTCCTCCTACCTTAACTTGTGTGGCTTGACCATTATGAATGCGGACTGTCACATCAATGACACCGGGTCTGCCCATATGATGCCCCTGCTGAGCTTTGAATCGAAAAACGGGTTCCTCAAAGTTAACCAGATGATGATGAATCAGGTAAGCTCCCAACGGTCCATTTGCATTGCCTGTTACTGGGTCTTCTGTAATTCCGATAGCAGGTGCAAACATCCGCCCACAGGTTAACACATCATCTGATTCTGAAGCGAAGGCAAAGACAAAATACCCATTACAACCAATTTCAGCGCTCAATTGTGTCAAGGACTCAGGGTTGGGGGTTAAAGTTGCCAACGTTTCGTCACGTTCAACCCCGATCATGACTTTAGAATGACCAGTGGAGACGATTTGAACCGGACATTGCGAATGAAGCTGTTTCACCGATAAACCAAGTGCATCCAAAATAGCCAAGCATTGATTTCCAGAGAACGGCTTACTGAATTCAATTTCGCCTTGTGTCATTACAATCTGAAGATCATGAGAGTCATGATGGATAATATCGACAGGCAGAATTCCAACCTGTGTTTTTTGATAAACAGTGGAGGTCGGTAATCTCTCTTGTATGGCACGAACATAATGTGCCGCGATAGTTGCATGACCACAAATCGGAACTTCGGTTGTTGGTGTGAAATATCGAATCTGAATGTCGTGATCCTCAGCGTCAGGAGCGAAAATGAAAGCCGTTTCTGGATTGTTCAATTCACGAGCAATAGCTTGCATCTCATCCTCGGCTAAGCCATCTGCCGGATACACAACTCCCGCTGGATTGCCTGTAAAAAGCTGATTTGTAAAGGCATTGACTTGATAAATCGTATAGGTTCGCATTTTTTATCCTTAAACCAAGATTGTTTAGGGACTAGCTCACTTATAATACAAACTTGTGTAGAAAATGTTTAGAAAAAAAGAGCCGTACATTTCTGCACAGCCCTTTTATTGTTAATGTTATTGGCTTATCAACCGCCTTTGACTGAACCTGCCAACAAGCCACGGACAAAATAGCGTTGTAGCGAGATGAAGACTGCCAAAGGAACAACCATTGAGATAAATGCCGCGCTTGTCAGGATGTGCCACTGATCGCCACGAGTACCTAGCATCTCTTTGATGCTGACTGTCATGACCACATTATCCGGTTGTGTACCGAGGAAGACAGATGCAACAAGGAAGTCGTTCCAAACCCAGAGGAACTGGAAAATAGCAAACGATGCTAAGGCTGGCATAGACAATGGGAGAATCAAATTCGTGAAGATGGTAAAGTGTGATGCACCATCAATCTTAGCAGACTCGATAATCTCTCGTGGGAGACCACCAATGTAGTTTCGCAATAGGTAAATCGCCAATGGCAAACCAAAGCCAGTATGTGCCAACCACATACCCGGATAGGTTCCATTCAGCCCAGCGGTACTATAAAGGCGAAGCAAAGGAATCAAGGACAGTTGTAGTGGAACAACCAGCAAGCCGACTACGATGAAGAACAAAATCCGACGACCCCGAAACTCCATCCATGAGAATGCATAGGCGGCAAATGCCGCAACCACAATCGGAATGATGGTTGATGGAATGGTCACAGTCAGCGTATTGATGAATGCCTGACCAATATTATCATTGGATAAAACGGCATCATAGTTTTCTGTGGAGAATGTAGGCGGGACTTCTTCAATGTAGAAGAAGCGATTACCACGTTCTAATTCAAACGCAGTATCCGATTCCCAACGATACGTACCATCAGCATTCAAGACAAAGGTTGTTCCATCTTCAAGTTCGATGCTTTCTCCAGCAGAATAGTCCGCAATGCCGGTTGTATCCCGATCTTCTAAGGTTTCATTCGCAGGCAAGAAGCCACCACCGTAAGTTTGAATAGTCGCGTTGCTTTCTTCAGCAAAAACATTCCCGGTGATAACAAATACGCCACCCTCTTCGACCATATCCGCTGTCGCACCCGTACGTGCCTGCCGATTAGCCGTATTCGTGGATAATGCCTGCCACCAACCGGACGTTGCGATATCATCGGCGTTGCGGAACGAACTCACTAACAAGCCAAACGTTGGCACAGTCCAGACGACTCCAAGAAAGATCAGAGCAAGACGGGCGATAAATCCCCCAACTGTTATATTGAAATAGGGCATTTGTGCGTTCATCGGGTTTGCTCCTGTTGTTGAAACTGACGAAGATTCCATACGAGAATGGGAACAACAGCAACCAAGAGGACGACAGAAACAATCGCGCCACGTCCAACATCAAAGTTACGGAAGGATTCGTTGAACATCTTGTTGGCTAACACCTGTGTTCCGTTTTGACCATTGGTCATCGCCTGAACAATATCGAATACTTTGAGAACAACGATGGTGATGGTGGTTAGCACAACCAAAATGGTAGTCATAATCTGGGGAATAATGATGCGGAAGAACAGAGTCACTTCATTGGCACCATCAATACGGGCGGCTTCTTTGGTTTCTTCTGGCACACCGCGTAATGCAGCCGACAGCAAGACCATTGCAAATCCGGTTTGAACCCAGACTAAAATAATCATCAACAATAAGTTGTTCCACGGTTCAATTGTCATCCATGCTTGTGCATCACCACCAAGTGCTGTCACAACGGCATTCAACAAACCAATTTGCTCAACATCCTGACCTTTAAAGTAGTAGATAAATCGCCAAATAACGCTTGCACCAATAAACGAAATCGCCATAGGCAAAAAGATAAGCGATTTAACAATGTTGCCCCAGCGTACGCCATCAGCAAGAATTGCAATCATCAGCCCGAAGACAGTACTTAAGATCGGTACTAAAAGCCACAAGACGTTATTGCGAACCGCTTCCCAGAAATCCTCGTTTTCTGGATTGAACGCCCACTCATAGTTCCGGAGTAAGACAAATTCTTGTTCAAGTTCAGCATTTGCTTGCTCAAACAAGAAGTTAATGCCGTCACCATTGGTGGTTAAATTGGCAGATTCAATGTCCTCCAGCGTGATGCTTTCAAGTGATGGATAATCATCAACTAACACATCACGGACATCCAGCATTCGTTCTGCACTAAGCGGAGTCGCAAAATTTATATTGAGGTCTCTGACTTCTTCGGGATAAATGGGTGCATTGACCCGAACATTCCCATCTGCATCACTAAAACTTAGATAAAATGTTTGAATTGCTGGAAAAACGAGGTAGACAAACAACAAAATAAGTGCAGGCAAGACAAAGAGCCAGGGACGTATTCGCTCCCGTTGATTTTCTCGACTTTCAATTGGATCACCATTGGGTCCAATTGGGTCTGCTAGTACCTTGTCTAAAGCCCAGTTTGTTCCCCAGAAGTACGCTACCAAAGCACCAACGCCCAAAGCGATAAATAAAATCCCCTGAAAAACTTGACCAGTTTCCATTGAAATACTCCTAATAATTTACTTTTCAGGATATAGCTATCAGGGAGACCGAAGCCTCCCTGACTGTGTAACTTACGGACTCTATTCAGTAAAGTTTACTGATCGAGGTTATCCCATGTTTCCTGAATCGCCGCGGCAACTTCTTCTGCAGAGGCACCATTGATGTAATCAACCATACCACTCCAGAAGGAGCCAGTTCCAATCGCACCGGGCATCAAGTCAGATGCGTCGAAGCGGAAGGTGGTTGCACCAAGTAGAATTTCACCTTGTGATCTCAGTAGTTCATTTGCATATGCATCTAAGTTCACACCGGTATGTGCGGTCAGCAAACCCGCACGGCTCATCCAGATTTCATGTGCAATCGGGGTTTGCAGGAATTCGATGAAAGCCAAGCCGACAGGATTGTCTGTGAAGACACCAAAAAGTGTACCTGCGCCTAGTAGCGGGTTCCCAAGGTCTTCGCTTGCAAATGACGGGAAGTAGAAGGTGTTGTAATCCAAGCCGGGCACACCATCTGCCAGAGTAGCTTCTGGGAAGAAGGATGGAATGAAGGATGCTTGACGGTGCATATAGCATTCTGGTGGAATGCTGAACAGACCTTTTGGTGCATCACCAAAGCTGGTTGTCGCAACGGCACCAGAACCGCCTGCTGTCCAGCCTTCACTGAACACGAAGGTACCGAATGTGTTCATCACATTGATGACTTCTTCACTATCAAATGGCAGGTCATTGCTCACCCAAGCGTCATAAGTTTCTGGGGGGTACAAGCGAAGCATGATATCTTCCATCCAGTCGGTTGCGGGCCAACCTGTTGCACCACCACTCTCAACACCGATACACCATGGGGTGTTGCCGTCTGCAACCATTTGTTCGCTGAGCGCAAGCAATTCTTCCATGGTCGTTGGGATTTCATAACCGGCATCGGCAAAGTTATCAGGAACATACCAGACGAGACTCTTCAGGTCTTGTTTATAGGGGAAGATGAAGAATTGGTCTTCACCGTTTTCATCAGGCAAGGTACCAAAGCCTGCCCAGTCTTCACCCGCAGCATAATTGTCGACTACCCATTGACGCATTTCTTCGCCCAAAGGAATGAGGTCGCCATCCGATGCAAAATCTGCCGCTTGACCGGGTTGTGGGAAGACGAATACATCAGGCGGATCGCCACCTTCAACACGGACTTGAATCAATTGTTCAGAATCGTTGGAGCCACTCGCGGTAACAACTGCACCAGTTGCTTCTTCGAACTTTTCAACAACTGCTTCGATGTGGGTGAAATCAACTTCAACCCATGGACCAAAGAGTTCCATTTCTTGCCCAGTAAAGTCGTATTTGTCAGCAAATTCTTGGAAGCTATCCCAGCTAAAGCGTTCCGGCTGGTCGCCGACTGCAAGGAATGGGAAGGCATCATCTTGCGCGCCAACAGGCACAATCGTCAAGACGAGTGCGACCATCAGCACAAGGCTAAAAAGTTTTTTGTTCATTGAGTTATTCTCCTCATGAAACGTTTAATTAAGCGATTTTTAGACGTGTGTTGTCTAACTTCTCTATTCTAACGGATGTCAAGTAACCTTACGAATGGGCATTTGTGCAACTTACATAAACTTTTATTAAAACCAGCTTAATATCCGTCATGAAAACAATTTTGGTATGTGTAAAGCTGTCGTTTAACTTAGTAGATTAACATTTTCCAATCGATTGAGTTGTTTTGTACCCTCACTCTTTCCTAGACTAATGTTACGTTCACACATCTTCTTGAGTGAGGAAAAAGCCTCCATTTTTTGTAGAAGGGATAGAGCTAATCGAGCCAAAAATGAGCTTGTTGCTCTGCTGAGCTAGAGGTGAGTTGGCATTGTGAGATCATATCGCCTATGGTAGCATGGCGACCCTTATTCTAAGCATCAAATCAAAGTTCCTGAATGCGGATTTTAGTTGATATCACACACCCGGCTCACGTCCATTTTTTTCGTCATGCCATCCAACGGTGGCAGTCAATGGATTATCAAATCCTCATCACTAGCCGAGATAAAGATTTAACCTGTGCCTTGCTCGATGAGTTTGGATTTGCGCATCATCAATTGAGTGTCGCTCGAAATTGGGTGTTAGGTCTGGGTGTTGAACTGGTTCAGCGTTCATGGGCAATTCATCGATGTGTTAAGCAATTTCGTCCAGATGTTGGGATTGCTATTGCCGGGACATTCTTGGTCTATGGCTGTCTGCCCCATCGCGTACCAACGGTTGTCTTTACGGATACTGAACATGCGCGCTTGAGCAATCGCCTCGCTTTTCCACTGGCTACAGCTGTCGTGACTCCGCGTGCGTATACAGATGATATTGGCACAAAGCAAGTGCGCTATGATGGCTATCATGAATTAGCCTATACCCATCGCAATGTGTTTACGCCTGATGAGTCATGCCTTGCGGTGGAAGGACTTGAAGAAAGTGAACCCTTTACCCTAGTCCGTATCGTTAATTGGCAGGCAAGTCATGATGTGGGCGATTATGGTATCCGTGATTTGCATAAGATTGTCGATGTGCTTTCCAAATATGGGCGGGTGATATTGAGTTCAGAACCAGAGTTACCAGCTGACCTCCAGCAGTTAAGGATGAAAGGTCCACACAGGAATATGCTCCACTTGCAGGCGTTTGCTCGGCTGTTGTTTGGTGAAAGTGCGACGATGGCGAGTGAATGTGCCATGTTAGGTACGCCCTCAATCTTTGTTTCAACATCCCGACGTGGCTACATTGATGAACAACAATCGCGTTATGGGATGACATTCTCCTTTCATGATCCGATTCACGGACAAGATCAAGCTCTTGAAAAAGCCGTCGAATTACTGAAAGACCCAGAAGTTCCAGCGCGCTGGCAGGCGAAGCGTGAAGCCATGCTAGCAGAGTTAATTGATGTGAATGATTTTATCCTCGAAACCGTTGAGCGATTTGCATCCTGATGAATTCCCGTTATCTCCAAGCACTCAAGGCTGTGCTGACATATGCAGAGTCAGCCCAATATGCGGGTTACAGTAAATACGATGCGCTCAATAGCCCTGTAGTCAAACGCTTG
>JANQRM010000681.1 GCA_028284565.1 Anaerolineae bacterium
TTTATGCCGATGAGGAGACAATACGCCTGCTCACTTCGATCAATGCCTATGTGATGAAAGGCAAACGTGCCGGAAACAATACCTTCCGCGATTTGTTTCATCAAGCTCTCTTGCTTGTTGAAGCCGAACCCAGAGAATCATTTGACTCGCTGAAAGAAGCCTTGTGTCAGCAGATTGTGTCACATGGGATAATTCAGATTGGGCGGGGATGGCGTGTGCCTGTGATGAAAAAGCAGAACCTCATCGGTGGCGAGTTTTTTGTGGTCGGGAAGCCCTTCCGCATCAACGGGATTTCGATACCGGGCAAATGGGACAAAGCGGGCTGGCGCGTCACGATCAAAATGTATAAAGCGACTTCTGACTTGTTGGATGCCCTCGCTACCGAAATGCTCACTGACCGACGACGGGGCTATAACGCCGTCCTTCAACGCGCATTGGATTTGATATCCACGATATTCGACCAAGTGGTTGCGATGTAAACTGCTCTATAATGGTACAACACATCAATCGGAGTTACGCAACTTTGATAAAGAATCCACTTGACGATAAAATCCCCGAAGAGTTTGGCGACCAAGTGATTGCCTATGGTCGTGACTTGGCGTATGGGGCGATGAATGGGCTGTGGAAGCCGACCTTTAGCTTTGCCATGAAGGGAGTCATTCACCTTTATGATCCGCATCCCGAAGCAGAAGCCATTTTCAATGAGAAGTGGAATACCTTAGGCAACTTGGATGTCTATACGCAGTTGCTCGTCTCGTTGGGATATGCTGAGGAAGTTGAACATCGCTTCCGTCTGACGCAAAATGCCTTTTCTCTGCTGGACAAACCCTTAAACCCACCTTCTGTTTTCATCTCCTACCGACGTTCGGAGAGTAGCGCCTTTGCCTTGGCTGTCGAAGCCCGCTTGAAAAATGCAGGGGTGGACAATCCCTTTGTAGATAAGAACATCGTACCGGGTGATAAATGGAATAGCCTGTTGGAAGAAACTGTAAAGGACGCAGAATATTTCGTCTGTCTTGTGGGACCCACCACACTTGATTCGGTCAATGTACAGGAAGAGATTGAATGGGCGGAGCGATATGGCTGTCGAATCATTTCCATATGGCACAACGGAGTCAATTCGCGGGATATTGCTGATAAAATCCCGCAAGTTTTCAATGACACACATCGAATCAAAGTGGATGTAGAAAGCGCGCTCCACTACGAAATTGCCATCAGTCAATTGTTGAATGCGATGGGATACTCAACTTTTTAAAGATACTTCAGCAAATGAAGATAATCAAATGACCGAATACAATCCTCTCCAAGAAAAAATCCCAGATGAATTCCTAGATCAAGTATACGATTTAGCGAGAGACTTAGCCTATGGCGTGGCTCAAGGCTGGTGGGACAAACATTTTATTTATGTTTATGGTATAGAAAAGATTGAGTTCACTATCTTTAAGAACGGTCATCAAGGTGTGAAGCAATTTGAAAATAAATGGACAATGGAATTGTGGGATTATTTTCATGAGTTGTTTAATCACGATTTCATCAAAGAAACCGAAGTAGGGAAAGGGTTAGACTGTCATCTTACCGAAGCAGGATTCTCCTTACTAAGACAACCAACAATATCGCCAAGTGTTTTTATCTCCTGCGAAGGAAACCAAGGTTACCTTCTATGTTTATCGTTGGAAGAAAGGTTGTCTAAAAGACCTGTTAATAGCGCATCCATTACAAAATCTATAGAAACTGGGGATGATTGGCGAAAGCAATCAGAGATAGCAATAAAAGACGTTGATTATTTTCTGTGTCTTGTAGATGAGAAGTCTATATATTCAGAAAGGGTATACCAAGAACTTGAATGGGCAGAGCTATATAGATGTCGTATTATTTTGATTTTGCATAATGACATGAATATGATTAACATGCAGTCTGCACCGTCGTTATATCTGGAACACCAAATGTTCCAACTGCATCGAATGATTCCAGTGGATCAAGACCAAGATGCTTTAGAAAATCGTCTATCTTTAATTCCTCTACTAAATATGATGGGATATGCAACTGACCCTTTCCCTTTGAAACACGATTGAAACAGAAACAGCAGTGATATCTGATTACTGACAATCTGAAATCTATCCTCTAACTCACATCATCTTCCATGTTGGCTTTTTCGAGGTCATAAACATTGTCGGGTTCGCCGATGACAATCAAAGTCGAGCCAGCTTCTAATTCAGTATGCGGGTTGGGTGAGATGACCATCTTGCCATTGGCATGTTTGATTCCCAAGATGGTGAGATTATGCACACGCCGTAAATCGCAAGTGGCAACCGTCTGCCCAGCCAAGTGTGATCCCTCCTGCACGGTAACTTGCCCCACTTCAATATTCAAATTATCTCCGAAATGGAAGATGTGACTCAAGAAGTCATTCACAGCTGGACGCAGGAGTGAGAGTGCCATCCGATGACCACCAATTTGGTAGGGATTAATAACTTCGTTTGCCCCTGCCCGACGCAACTTGCTCTCCGATTCATGTCGGACGGCTCGTGCAACGATATATAGCTTGGGATTGAGTTCATGTGCCGTGAGGACGGTCATGACATTACCAGCATCATTGCTCAGGGCGGCGACTAAGCCCTTTGCCCGTTCAACCTCAGCTTCCAGCATGATTTCGTCGGCGGTGGCATCCCCAATCAAATAGGGAATCCCTTGTTCTAGTAATTCATCCGCAATCGTTTCATTAGAATCAATCACCACAAATGGTTCGCCGCGTGCGCGCAAATCCGCAACAATCTGCCGACCCATACGCCCATAACCACAAACGATGTAGTGATTTTTGAGTTGATGTAATCGCTGATTCATACGGCGTTTCTCCAAGGAGGTCCAGAAAAGGGGACCTAAGAAAATACTAAAAGCGTTACTGACGGCTACGGTTGTTACCCCAACACCCAGCATGATAAACAGCATGGTAAACGCACGACCTTCGGGTGTCAGTTCCTGAACCTCACCATAGCCAACGGTCGCCACCGTAATGACTGTCATGTACATCGCATCAATCGGGGTCATGTCTTCGATAACGATATAGCCGAGTGTCCCACACAGAATAAGGAAAGCCATCGCGCCCAAGGAATATTGAAAGCGACGAATCGGGTCATGGTCACGATTCAATGGAGCGGCGAGAAGGGAGAGCAGTCGGGACATGGATGTAGGTCAGTTTAAGTTATCGTATTCAGAATTAAGCAGGGGCGTACAGCTGTACGCCCTTACAGATCATTCGATATTATTGGACGATTGATTACTTTGTCTAGCAATCATAATTCAGATTCATATAATATTTAGTTCTCAATTTCACAGTATTCTAATGTACCTTCATACCACAGTATCCTAAAAATGGTTTCATCAGAGAATGTGACTTGAAGATACACTTCATCACCCCCTCTATTGGGAATGTGATCATCCCAATTATACCAAAGTATCTCAACTTCATATTCTTGATTCGTATTGTTGATAGATTGTGGAATCGCTTTGAGGCAAGGGTAACCTGTTAGTAGCCCACAGAGCTGTTGTTGCTCTTCCTGTGTCGCATTCAGACATTGAATTACTTTTTCTGTGGCTTGTTCTTTTGGGTCGTAACTTCCCCAACTCTCAAGTAATTTATGCATTGCAAGTGTCGTGGATAGACAGATAAAGACAGATATCGCAATGATGAACAAATATTGCCACTTAGCATTTGCCATGAAGTTTCTCCTTATCCATCTATATCGTTGCAAATTCTTGCTTGACTCTACCCCAAAAGGAGACACGATCCTGCTTAGACAGGATATTCTAAGGAAGTGACTATTTAAGGTCGGAAGGTTTTGCGTTTAGGGATGATGTCATCTACTGGCATGGCAAACTCTGGTAGTACATCTTCGCCGCGTAAGGTATCGCCAAGGGTCAAGGGTTGTGGGGCGCGTTCCCGACAATAGACGACCACAGTTTGTGTATCGGGATAGATAAACCACATATAGCGTGTGCCAGCACGGATATACTGTGCGGCGAGGTTTCGAATGTCTGTGTTCTTATGTTGTGGTGCAATGACTTCGACGGCAATATCTGGCGCGAAAGGGAGATACGAATAGGGATACTGAATATTTTGCCACTTGTATTTGCTGATGAACGCCGTGCGTGGTGAGCGAATGGTGTATTTACCTAAGCGAAAACCATTGTGACTTTCGACGACTTCTCCAGCATCATTGGCTTCGGCATGATTGCGTAGAGTCGTTTCCATCCGCAAGCCGACAATTGAATAGCGAAAGGGGACATGAATCGCCTCAATCACTTGCCCATTGTCAAGTTCATAGGGTTGAAATCCGTACTGACTCCAAAACTCGCTGACCGTTATTTTTTTACTTGGATTGGGTGTATCCATGATGTGCCTTGCAATACAATCAATATCCGCTGACAACACAATCACCAACTATCGACTATTATAGAGCAGAATTATCAATTACGTATTGGAACGATGGGTTATTGTGAATCGTCAGCCGACTTTCATTTTCGCGATCGTTAGTTTTTGTATCAGTGCGCTTGCATTCACTATTATTAGTGATGCCTTTTATGGATTGGTGCTTGCCATGGTGGGTTGGGTCATCTGGCTGTGGAAAGTCTGCGACGAGTCGCCAGAGCCACCCCTTTCATCTCAACTAGACAATCCCTTTACACACTGGCATGGTCTAGCTATCGCAATTGCTCTACTTTGCTTCATTGCACTGGTCGAAATCAATACGGCGCACTGGAACATTGCCTTCCTGTCAGGTTTATCGTTACCCACTCAACTCATCTTCTTCTTTGTTGGGGTATTTGGTGTCGTTTGGGGTTTAGGCGTAGGCAGTTACCAGAAGCAGTGGATCCCACAGATACGACACCTATCTTCACAATGGGAATGGCAATTCGTTTTCTTGCTCACCATTATTGGTTTTTTCTTGCGCGCGGCAGGACTCGATGAAACTTCGCGCTTCATGGTCGATGAACTGAATACCGTCTCCGGTGTGCTGGCATTGCGCGATGGCGAAGCGAATAATTTGTTATGGCAAATGTCTCGTAATATCATGCCCTATCCATGGCATTATGCCTATGCACATCACCTCGCGGTTGAACTCTTTGGTCGCTCTCTCTTCGGCTTGCGTGTAGTAGATGCCATGTTTGGTGCATTCAGTATCCCCTTGCTCTATCTACTCGCAAAAGCTCTTTTTGATAAAAAAACAGCGCAAGTTTCTGCATTGTTTGTTCTCACCTTTCCACTACATCTCCATCTGAGTCGGCTGGCACTCATCAATTTGTCAGATGGTGTGTTGATTGTCGGCATAATGGCGTTCTTCGTACGGGGATTTCGGCATGGTTCGCGGATGGACTTTGCACTCGCCGGACTATTTTGGGGATTAACACAATATTTTTATGAAGGCGGACGACTGCTCATTACGCCTTTGGTTATTGTGAGTCTACTCGTGGGTTTGCTCTTCTGGCGGGATGTGCTTCGACGACACTGGCGGGGAATTGTTGTGATGTTCATCGTAGCGTTGGGAATTAGCATACCGCTTTATATCACTTGGTCACTACTCGAATTCCCTATCGCCGGACGCATGACAACTGTCGGCAGTAGCGGAGAGTACTGGCTCGCAGTCCTGTTGTCCGAAGTCGATTCGGGTTGGCTCGATACCCTCTATGACCAAATTGCCCGCGCCTTCCGCGTTTATGTCAATCTGCCTGACCAATCACTATTTTATGGTGGCGAGCTAGCGATGATCTTGCCCCCGCTGATACCTTTCTTTCTCGTTGGGATTGCAGTGGTGCTTTCTCGCCGGCGGACACAAGCTCTCCTCATCTTATTACCTATCGTTGGTTATTCCTTATCCAACGGACTCTTCATCTTCAACCCGGCACGTTATGCCCGTTATATCGGTGCAACGCCCTTTGTTGTCTTGCTGATTGCTATCGGCGTGGTCAGACTGTTTCAATCTTCCAAACCAAGCTGGCTCATATGGACAGTCACTATTCTAATTGTCATCGGACAAGGGGTTTACTATTTTGTTCCGCATCTGACGCATTACAACATCCAATTCCGCGAAGGACGACCTTATCCCGATTATGAAGATGCCATGTTGCGATCAGTGGATTTTGTAGCAGGGACACAGATTCATGTAATCGCACCAGAGGGCTTGAACCAGAATGATGCTCAGACCTTCTTGCGCTTGTTTGTAGATGACATCACGGTCAATACAATTTATAGAGGAGAGTTTGATGAAACCTATCTTCAAGATTTGCCATCTAACATCGAGCATGTCTTTTACATCACACCAGACGATGGACGAAGTCGACACATCCTCAGGCAGACATATGGCGACTTGGCACCTCAAGTAAGTCCTTATACCAACTTGCCCAACTCAACAACGATGGAAGCCTATGTTATTCCTTAGGGATGAAATATTAATACGATTCTGATGGTACAACCATTGACGCAAGCAAGCCTCAAACCGTATACTAAACATCTTAAAATAGTTCATCTTGACGGATAGTCGAGTCCCTGCGCGGCAGAACCTCCGAACCGTGTCAGGGCTTAACGGCAGCAGCACTAAGGAGTCTCTTCTGGGTGTCGTGGGGTCGCTCGGCTTTCCTTCTGGGTGAACTGTTTTGCTTTAACCCTCACCTTCCTCACATCGTACCGGAGACCGATGCTCGTCCCGTTGTTGACAACTCAAGTTGGCTACACGGCGATTGAGTTGTACCCATTCGATCATTTCAGTGTCCGGCGGGATGAGGTCCAATCGATAAAAAGACTCCCACTCGTTGAATATCGCCTGATTATCGCGTGGTGCAAAGTGAATGATCTCATTGCCTTCAACGGGGATAGCGCGCAAGGTTGTGCCATTTTGTATATTCCAATAGAACATGATGGTCGAAAAGTCAGAGGTCAAAGCAAAGCGATTATCGGGAGAGATAGCCAGCACAGAGGGTGGATTGCGGTGTCCATCAAAGCGACGCAGAATCCGTTGATTGACCACATCCCATACAAAGACGGTTAGCCGATTATCTTGCACCAACAAGGCTACTGAACCGTCATCGGATAAGGTGGCGAGCTCCACATCTTGCAAGGGTTCTATGGATTGCTCTTCCACAATGTCTCCGGTAGCGACATCCCAGGTGGTGATGCCATTCCCGTGAATCCCCAAGAGTTGCGAGCCATCGTTGATAAATCGCATCGTAGTATAAATCGGTTCGGAATTCGCCAATGCACGGAGTTTGTCCCCCGTTTCACTGCTCCATAGCTCATATGCGCCATTATTGTCATTGCGGACGACAAAGACTTCATTGGGAGAATGCCACAGTACAGCAGGTGGAACGCCATCTAACACATGCAAAATCTCGCTCGTTTGAATATCAATCTGTGTGAGTTGCCCAGAAAAATCACTAACGAGAGCGTGTGACTCATCCACACTCAGATGTAGTGTTTCGATTTCAAATTCTGTTTCGGGTTCATTGAGGATTATCGGATTCAGGGTGATGGGGTCGTAAAATCCAAAAAGTCCTTGTTCATCATGGGCGAAGATTTGCTCGCCGTCATCAAGATAATGGGCATTCAGCAAGCCACCGCTGATGAGTTGGATTCGATTGCTAGACAGTTCATGTAATATGATTTGATCATCCGTCGCACTGATGACCAACAACCCATCGGAGGAGACATCAATCAAGGGATGCAAGCCCATGTCATATGAACCCAACGTCTGTCCTGTTTCCAAATCAAACACAGTCAAGCCCTCAGAGAGGAAGGTGTTGTATTGTGAATCGCTAATCAGGTCTAATCCCGCAAACATCAACTGCTCATCATTGCTAAACAAGAGGGTCTTAACAGGCGCAGAAAACAGGCGGTTCGTCAGCGAATCCAGTGTTCCCTTGTTCAAGATATAGGTGGCGGTTACTTCATCCGCTTCCAAATCCCAGCGTCGCACTTCATTCCGTGCATTGAAGAGGAGGGCGTTTCCATCATCAATAAACCATACCCGACTCGCCTCCACACCCCCAACAAACAGTTCATTAAGCAACTCGTTTGTCTCAATATCTAAAATTTGAATGCTTTCAGGGCGATACACAACATCATCACGAGGACATTCCTCACAGGCAGGAAGCGTCGCCATCACGTAGATCGCAATTTTGCTTCCATCCGGTGAAACTCCAGCAAAACGCGATTCGCGCTCATCGAAGAAAAATGCATAAAGAAAGTCACCCGTTGCATAATCTAAAAAGACAACTTCCGTTTCCGTACAAACCCGCTCGTCATCCTCATCAACATCCTTCTCAACATCGTCATCCACGACAAGGAAATCCAAGCATTGGTTCTGATATATCCATTCTGGACTGGATAATATCTCGCCCCATGTCTCGACACTGCCGAGGTTTTCACCTGTCAGCGTGTCATACACATCCGTCCAGCAAAACGCACCAGCAGGGTTGTCTAAGTCCTCACAAAATTCAATATAAACAACTTCGGCATCATGGCTTAATTGAACCGTGACCGCACCGTCGCCTTGTGCCTCGATGAGATATTCATTCTCCAACTCGTGACCAATCACGTCCCACCACGCCACCTTAATATCGGGACAGGGGTGTTCAATCGTATCTGCACAGGTTACAACCACAGCGGAAGTATCATCCGATGTGAAAACGGCATCCAATGGAAACGTCGCGTCAATCGTATCACTCAAGGGCATGACCGCCGTGGTGTCATAAAACGTTGAGGCGATAGTTTCGCGGATGTTATCTGGCAGATTCTCGATTTGTAATACATCTTGTGCAAGTGCGTAGGCAAGGAAAGGATTCGTTTTGGTCATCGCTGGTAGATTGTTCGCCAGTCGATTCGCATCCGCTAGTTGTGCTCGTTGGACAGCTGTGGCTTCCGCACTCAGCGCACGGTCTTCATTGGCAATGGCTGTGGCTTCGGCATCGAGGGCGCGCGCTTCGGCAACCGTGGCGCGTTGGAAACCAATAAAGGACAATACGCTCAATATCACCGATACAAGCAAGGCAACGGATACCGCACTCAACATCAAACGTGTCCGACGGCTATCCCGCTTCCGACTCGCCAAAACATAGTCTTTGTGTAAATCGGTAGGGTAGGGACTTTTGCCTGCCGAATTCGCCAGCCACGCTTCGGCTTCTGTAATCTCATCACCTTCCAGCAGGTAACTATCTTCGCGGTCTAATTTGTCCCATTCTAGCGCACGGAGTAAAAAGCGTTTGTGTTGGCGAGTATGTTCGAGGTCGCTATCGAGGGCTTCCATAATGCGGGGAAACGAATCCTCAAACGTATTCTCTTGTCCCGCATGAGGCGTGAAGTAAATCCAGTTGATATGTCCGATGCCATCGGGGATGGGTTTGCCCTCAAATTTAGTTAGGACAATGGGGATGATCTTTTTCTTCAAATCAATCGCATATTTCAGTTCCAAATCGACACAATAGGTCGATTCCAGATAATCAGGCGAGAGTACCGCGATAAAAGCATCTGCGCCTTCTAACCCTCGCTTGATGTCATCTGAAAAGCCCACACTCCCCGGCGGAATGTCTTCCCAATCAATCCAGACCTCTTTACCTGATGATTGGAGTTGTTCGACCAATTCCTTGACGAACTCCACATCCACTCGTCGATAGGAGACGAAAACATCACTGAAATCACTTGCACTCATAAAGACCTTCTATCCGTCCATTATTCTCCAGAAAAATAGCCTGCGCTCTGTGCAGAGAAGATGTCTTGCGTCGTAACCCAGCCTGTTAAGCCATCGCTTGTACAGACTTTGCGCCAATTTTCATTTTCAGATTGGCTGACAATCCGTACGGATTCACCATTCATGATTTGTCCGATAATCTCACTGTCTGCACTTGCTTGCATATGGACATCTAGCTGACTGGCTTCGACCACGATTTGCTCAAACGATGTATCGCCTTCATCCAAGCCAAAGACCAGCCGTTCATTACAACTCAAGTCTCGCACATGGCGATTATCCAGCGTCCATTCCAGAAGAATATCCACTGTCGGCAACACTTGCCATAGGCTTAAGGTATCATCATTCAAGCCCGTGACTGCGAATTGCCCCGTCGAATCAATATCCACAGGACGAATCGCCACAGCCCGCCCGATATTATTCTCAACAGTATAGCTATGCAGTTCTGCACCCGCGCGTATATCCCATAGACGCATTGTGCCATCGCTTGACGTAGATAGAACGGTATCCGTATTCGGCACAAAGGTGACATCGTTCACACCACGATCATGTCCTTCAAGGCGACGAATCTCTTGTCCACTGGCAATATCCCAGATTCGCACGGTGTTATCGGATGCACCGGATACTGCCAATGTGCCATCATTATTGAAAGCTACAGCGAACACAGAGGCAGAGTGTCCTGTCAAAGTACGCAATATCTCACCAGTTTCGACATCCCACAAAATAATCGAATTATCGAATGAACCCGTCAGTGCGTGTGTCCCATCCGGGCTAAACACAACACTAGCGACGGTATCTGAATGTCCGTTAAATCGACGGATAATCTCACCAGTTTCGACATCCCACAGAATCATCTGATTATCAAACGCACCAGAAATGGCGTGTGTCCCATCCGGGCTGACATCAAGAGAGGTAATGTTACCCGTATGCCCTTCATAGATTCGCAGGATTTTGGCGGTTTCGATGTCCCACAAAATCAGTGTCTTATCCACCGAAGCTGATAGAATCTGTGTGCCATCCGGCAGGAAATCGACATCCGTGATACTACCCGTATGCCCATCGAAAAAACGAATCGGGTCGCCTGTTGCTATTTCCCACAAAATTAATCTATCGTCCAACGAACCCGATACCAAGAACTGTTCGTCGGGGCTAAATTCTGCTGCCGTGACGACATTGTCATGTCCTGCATAGGCAACCAATTCTTCACTACCTGCAAAGTCCCACACCCGAATTTCGGATTCCGTCACCGTCGCTACCCGATTTGACCCAATCACGGTCGCAAGGTCGAGTACCGCTGTCTCACGAATGAAGTTTTGCAACTGAATGCCCGCAAAGGTATCCCATGAGCGAATACTGCCATCCCGTGCCGTGGCAACCAGTTCTTCATCGCCCGATAAGAAACCGATAGCTGTAATGGCACTGCTAATCGACTCAAAGTTAATGTCTAAAGCTCCCGTGCCAACTTCCCAGATGCCCAAGCCCCCATTGCCAAAACCTGCACCGATTGACAAGCCGTTGGGACTAAAGGCTAACGCGGTAATCCGTGAATCGAAGCTGTCTTGTTTGACATCAATTGATAAATCTAAGACATCCCCAATCATTCCCGGACTGACGGAGCGTATCCGGATTTCGCCATCGCGCGAACCCGAAGCCACAAAGTCATTGTCGGGGTTCGGACTCGCTGCCACGGCATTCACCGCCGTCAGATGAGTGGATTGAAACGCCACCTCATAGGTCGATAAATCCCATAGGATGAATTGTCGGTCTTCGCCACCCGAAAGGGCAAATTGCAGATTGCTGGTGAATGCTACACTATTGACACTATCCGAATGTCCCGCCAACGGGCTAATTATGCGCCAATCGGATGTACTCCACAGCAACAAATTGTTCTCTGTCCCATCCGATGCCGATAGCATCCAACGTCCATCGACACTAAAGGCAAGGTCATTCACGTTGTCATTGTGTGCCGCCAGGCGTTGAATCTCGCTTGCATTCGTCACATCCCACACAATCAACATGCCCGATTCCATGCCCGTGACCAAAATCGAGCTATCCGGACTGAGAGCAACCGATTCGATTTCATCTCCGTCATTAATCGTCATCAGGCGATGCGTCCCCGGTGCGAGGACAATTCGCTCAACATTGTTCACCGCTTGCACAGGCGGATTCGGCACACGCACCGCTTCGAGAGCGAGAGCAATTGCCAAGTCGCCATCATTATCATCCAACGCACGGTCAGCCGATGCTGAGACAGCGAGACTTTGTGATTCGGATAAGGCTTGCTCCAGTGCAATCGACTGTTCTTCCAATTCATTTGTGGTTTGTTGCAAAGCCGTGTTCGTCTGGATCATCGCAATAATCCCTATGCCTGCGATGACAATACCCACAATCAGCAACGCGACAATCCCACGCAGACGGCGCGCCGACGTTTGTTGTAACGCCAGTTCCCGTTCTTGCTGTTCTCGCCGACGTTCTTCGCGTTCTTCTTGTGATTTCAAACTCGCTTGGATGAATTCCTGTTGTAGCGGATTCGCATCCGTCGTCTCAATCCAGATTTCCGCACGATTCAACCGTTTCCCTACGAGCAGATAGGCACTATCTTGTCCACTTTCTTGCCAGTCATGCGCGCTCTTGAGCAACTCGCTGTTGTATTGCAGATTCTCTAGGCTCGCATTCACCCATGTCTTGAAGCGTTCCCACTCCCGAATCAGGGCTTCATGACTGACTTCGAGCCATGTGACAGGTTCCACTTCCAGTTCGCTCGATGTGATTTCACGGCTGGCAATCAACAAGCGCGACTCCGCAGAGGTCAATAAGTCTACGATGCGGTCAACGTCAGCATCCGTCACATCCCGAAATTGCAATTCATTACGCGGGACACGTCGGCGTGTAGCTTCGCCTACATCATTCACTTCCACCAAACGCAAGAGGATACGGCGCGTCAAATCTTGTTGGAGTGGAGGCAAGTCGGCAAAAATCGTTTCGGCATGGCGGGCGAGGGCTTGTTGCACCCCACCAATCGCGTCATACGCCGCATTCGTGAGATTCACCCCATCTCGTTGTTCATAGAGTTGACTCAACGCATATTGCAACAGAGGCAATGACCCCGGCTCACTTTGCACATCTTCTAGGATGCGGTCAACCAAACCATGCTCATATTGCAATCCCACTGCTTTCGCGGGACCTTCAATCACCCGCAAGAGATTCGCTGTCGTCATTTCCGTGACAATGAGCAGATTGCGTTGCTCAAATAGCTCCGCCAATTCAGGATAGCGGCTCAAATTCCCGAAAAAGTCCGCGCGCATGGTGATGATTATCTTCGCTCGGCTTTTGGGGGATGTCGCCGCGACAAGCATTGTCTTCAAGAAAGGAACACGTTCTGCTTCACTCGCGCGGGTGAACACCTCTTCAAATTGGTCAATGACAATCAGAATGCGGGTCTGTTCGGTGCGATCTGCCCAAATTTGTTCCATCAAATCAATCACACGCTCCGGCTGACGGAAGGTCGCCATCAGTGCATTGAGATTAAACGTCGCTTGATGTTCTTCTGGGATAACAGGCAAAATCCGCTTCGCCAACGATTCAATCGGTTTATTTCCCGGCTTGAAAATCGCCATCAACCACTTTTCAGAGCCATCCAGCGCGCCCTTTCTGAGTTTGGGGATAATTCCCGCGCGCACGAGTGACGACTTCCCACTCCCACTTGCGCCGACCACACCCAGAAAGCGGGTCGTTTGTAGACGGTTCAGAGCTTTGTCAATCAGCGTTTCGCGCCCAAAGAAGAAGTCCGCATCTGTCTGTTGGAAAGACTGCAACCCTTTAAAGGGATTCGGGATATTCTCTGGATCAAAGAGGTCGTATGCCCCAATTGCCCGTCGTCCGGGGAGGGCTTCCAGTAATTCAGGGAAAGTCTCTTCATAGCCCTTCTCAAAATTGATGATATGGATGTCGGTCAACCATACCATTTCATCATCAGCACGGAGTTCGTCCAGTGCCCGCACAACCATGATGGGGATAATGAGCTTGCCTTGTTCACGCGCGGTCAAAATCTCCTTCTTGACCCATACGCTTTGCACCGCAGGGGGTGATAAACACGCCACGATGAAATCCGCCCGTTCAATTCCCCGAAAAATCTCTTCTTGCCATGGTTCACCGCCTTGTATTTGACGGAAATCTACCCACACATCCAGCCCTGCATCATCCAAATCACGGGCGATGCGCTCGGCAAAGTTTTTGTTGCGTCGGGAATAGGAGATAAAGACACGTTGTTGCATTGCGTGGATTCCTTATGGGTGGACGGGTGGATATTAAAGAAGTTTGTCTTAATTCTGTAAGGGTGTACAGTTATACGCCCTTACGAAAATCCAATAACTGACTATTGCTTCAATTTCTTCTGCACAAACCCCAAAAAGGGATACGCCAACTGATTCGCTTGCACCGTGTCTTGTGACAAGAAGCGTTCATTTGCCACTTCAAAATCATGATGCAAACGCTCTAACTCACGCACTTGCTGAGGCGCAGGTTCATTCAAAAACAACACAATCACCGTTGTCTTCTGGCGGGTGGCAAACATCATCCAGATTCCGCGTTGGGTTTCCTGCGTCCGCGTTTCAATAAATTGGTTGGTGTCGAGTTGATGGGTAATATCCGCTAGCACAGGCACAATCACCGAATCGGGAATAGAGAAGTTCCCCAAAGTTTCCAGCAATTCTCCGCTATGATGATGATAAATCGCCATGCCGATGGCTTTGCCGGTGGTCGCTTGTCGGATCGCATAGGTCGGGACACTATTTTGCACTTCATTCACAAGGCGTTGGTCATTCGTCAGCAAGGCTTCATGGGCGACTCCCAATTGCCCGTTATAGCGTTCATAGAGCAAGTTAAATTGCTCACGGCTGATTTTGCCCTCCGTGAACTCTTGCATCAGGTCACGGA
>JANQRM010000686.1 GCA_028284565.1 Anaerolineae bacterium
CCGGCATCGCCTTGGGTTGGGCAGGAGTCCACATCGTCGGTGAAGCCATCGCCATCGCTATCGACAAGGGCGACTACCGTTTCGTGATTACCGAACCATATAGTGGCTGTGTCGCCATGATTGACCGTAACAGTCTGGCAGATTTGGTCAGCAACCGAGGTGTTGGGCCCGGGGCGACTGTTCGTCCAACCATCCACGGGCGTTTGACAGATTGTGACTGCGCCAGCATTTATTAGTGTTAGGTTGAATTGACCACTGCCATCTGAGTTGGCTTGGGCGATTTGAGTGAAGTTCGCGTCGTAGGCAGTCAATTGCCAGTTGGCGAGAACGGGTTCGGTATTGAGTGTATATTGCCCATCTTGATTTTGGTCATGATAGATACCTGCGACGACCTTCGGCATGGGAGCCACTTGGAAGATACAGGTCACGTCTGCGCCTTCTGCTAGGGATACACTCAAGCTAGCTGATTCTGCTTGGAATGTGCCTGTGGTGGGGGAACAGGATGCGCCTTGTAATGCCCAATCACTGTTATTGATGATATTGCTAATGCTCAGGATGTATTCCCCCGCATCAATGCCACTGAATGATGAGCTGTTTGTGCCTGCATCATTGAGGACGACATTTCCTAAGCTCCCTGCATTGACTTGCCAATCATAGGCGGTGTCCATTGCATCCACGACAACAGATAAGTTCGCGGGAATGGATGCGATTTCTGTTGGTGCAGGAGTAGGTTCAGGCGTGTTGTTTTCGGCGGGTGCTTGTGCGACTGCAAAGCTGGAGAAGTCGATTGCACCATAGAAGGCACTGAGTAAGTTAACTGTACTCCGTTTGCCAACCATGACCCATTTGCCAAGGAATGCGCCAGTGAATTGGGAGTCTCTATCGATACGAAGCGTGCCATTAGGAGCATAGATATTCGCTTGGACATTGCTATTAGCCCCAAACTTGGCGGCATAAGGATAGGCATTGGGACGATTGGGGTCGCCGTTTACTCCCATTACAATCACGACAAGTTGGGAAGCTGATAAGCCAGACCCCGCTTCGGGAGCAACCGTAGCATTCTTCAGGATGAGCATGGTTCCAGCAATACGGATTTCTGTGGGTGCGCGGAAGAGGATCTGAACATTGTTGCGGATGTTCCAAGAGCTGAAGTGGTAAACTCCGCCAGAGAAGATGACTGTTGCGTTATGGTTGGCAGAAAGTTGACCATATTGTCCGGCATCGATTACACGACTTTCATATTGAGCCAGCGTGAGATTTTCGGGTCCCGGATTGACACTTGGAATCGTCGGCATTTGTACAAGGGGTAACGAGACATGATGGACTGTGCCATGGATGATGCCGGGTCCACTGATCTCATTGATATGGACTTCGTGAACTTGGACACTATCTTTGAGATAGGCAATATTGCCATAGAGATGTGCTGATGCACTCAGGCTTGACCCCGGATTGAGGGTAATTTCACGATTGCCTTGGAAGAAGGGTCCACCACTGATGAGGTTTGCACCGACGTGACCCGTCTGAATCGCGCTGTCGTTTTCTAGGAGAATGCCATGTTCACCGAGTACTGAGAACTCGTGGAGATACACTGCACCTGCAACGGGAGGCTCAGTTGGAGCGGGAGTCGTTGGAGTTGGAGCTGGCGTTGTCGGTGCGGGTGTCGTAACGGTTGGCTCTGGCGTTGTTGTCGGTTCTGGTGTCGGTGTTTCGGTTGGTGGATTATCAATATTGATGGGTCCACCAAAGGCACTGTTCACATTGACTTGACTACGGAGACCAATCATCACCCAGCGCCCTAAGAATGCGCCAGTGGCTTGTGAATCTTGGTCGATACGAAGTGTGCCATTGGGAACATAGATATTGGCTTGGATGTTGTTGTTGTAGCCAAATTTGACGGCATACGGATAGGCGTTTGGACGAGAGGCGTTGCCGTTCAACCCTAGAACCGTCATGATGAATTGTGAAGCCGATAGACCCGAACCCGATTCCGGTGCAATGGACACATTTTGTAAGACGAGAACCGTGCCAGCAACTCGGATTTCTGTGGGTGCGCGGAAGAGGATCTGCACATTGTTGCGGATGTTCCAAGAGCTGAAGTGGTAAACTCCTCCTGCAAAGATCACAGTTGCGTTGTCTTGTGCATAGAGTTCGCCATATTGTCCAGCGTTTAGCACCCGACTTTCATGATTAACGAGTAGAAGGTTTTCAGTTCCCGGATTGACCGATGGTACAGAAGGCATCTGTGAAATTAGCGGGAAGGAGATGCTATTCACATTACCTAAAATGCTACCGGGTCCGTTAATTGAATTTACATAAACATCGTGGACTTGCACACCATCTTGAATATAGGCTTCATTTCCATATAGGTCAGAGTTTGGTCCTAGACGGGCGTTAGGATTAATCGTAATCTCACGAGTGCCTTGGAAGTAGGGACCACTGCTTATCAGATTGACACCCGCATGTCCTGAGTTAATCAAACTGCTTTCCTGCATAAACAGCCCATCTTCAGCAAAGACAGCGAAATCTTTGAGATCAGGATTACCTGCAACTGGTGGTTCGGTTGGAGCTGGTGTGGTCGGAGTTGTTGTGGGTGCTGGTGTTGTCGGTTCGGGTGTTGTGGTTGGTTCTTCGGTAGGGTCGATACCCGCATCAGAGAAGTCAATCGGTCCACCAAACGCACTGGCATAGCTGACAACAGCACGCTTGCCCACAGATACCCAGCGTCCAATGAATGCACCTTGTGCAACGCTATCGTCGTGAATACGAAGCGTCCCATTGGGTGTGAAGATATTGGCTTCGACGGTGTTGCGGAGACCGAGTTGGGTGGCAAAGAGTCCGCCATTGGGATTGTCTGGATAGCCGTTTTCTGCCAGCACATAAAAGACAATTTTAGTGGCATTCATATGACTAATGCCGGGTTGTGCACCGATGAAGGTATCATTGAGGACGCGGAGACGACCTTGAATCCGAATTTCAGTTGGACCTTGGAAGATTATTTGCACGTTGTTGCGAATGTCCCACCAGTCGAAGTTGTAGACCCCACCGGTTAGGAAGACCACGCTATTATCCTGTGCAAAGAGTTTGCCGTAATCACCGTGATGCAAGGTAAGTGTTTCGCCCTTCTCAACAGTTAAATCCTGTGTCCCAGCAGAAAAACTCGGAACATCGGGAAAATCGGTGACAATGGGTAAATTGACGGTGGTTTGTGTCCCATTTACTGACCCAGAGCCGGACAAGTCGTTGACGAAAGCATCTTGTACTTGAGAGTCTGTGCGGAGGATGACGGTATCACCAAATAGACGAGAATTAGGATTGGTGATTTGTGCGCCAGAATTGAAGGTGACTTCTCGTTGCCCACTGATATAAGGACCGTCACTGATGAGGTTGGCGGCAACATCTCCACCATTGATGACCGCATCGTTCTTTACAAGGATGCCATCTTGACCGAGAATGGAGAAGTTCACAACATGCACTGGCTCGCTTGGTTGAGTCGGTGCGGGTGTTGTTGGATTCGGTGTCGTGGTCGGCTCAGTGGGCGAGGGTGTGGGATTTGGTCCGCTGTCATTCAGAATCTCGTAGATGTGGACTTCTGTTGGTCCAATGTTGCCTGTGAGATAGCCATTGGCAACGGACAATCCATCCGGTCGTCCGGTGAACATGGAAACCAAATCGGTCCCACCAAAGGGGATTTCGAGGTTCACGGATTTAGTTGAGTTCAGTGATGAATTCAAAACGATCATATAGGAGCGGTTTTGAAATTGCCAATATCCGGCTTTGATTTTGGTGTCGCTTGTGTCGAGGACGAGCCGATTCCCACCTGTAATCATGGGCATCAAGGCTTGCATTTCGGAGCCGATATTATAGAACTCATTGACGAGATCAGGGTGTTGTTCAAGATTCCAAAGTTCGTCAAAGTAAGTGTAATATAAAATGCCATCTACACCGACGATGATGGATTGATAGGTGATGTTGCGAATTTCTGCTGGGGTCGGCTTTCGATATCCTGACCATTGATAACTTTGCAGATTCGCAATGACCAGATCATTAGTCACAGATTGCGTATATTCTAACCAATCATAAGTCATTTCAAGCGGGTCAGTGGGAATGCTGTAGGTCTGAATACCCATTGCTTCTGCCGCACCCGCATACTCTGCTGCCCCAAAGATATTTCCACTTTGATATGTAATGTGGTGGGGAGCAATGCTTTTTACTAACGCGGATGTTTGTGTAATTGTACTTACGCTCGGACCTGTGGTGTTGAAGTCATCTGCGACCAACCAGCCCAAAACCGCTGGATGGTCTTTGAATTCATGTACCATCGATTCTAACCCATTGTCATCATTGGCTTCGATGATGACGCGGACACCGAGTTGATGGGCGCGGTCTAAGAAATCACGATCTGTATTTTCGAGTGCTGGATGTATCAAATTAAAGCCCATGGCAGCGGTTTGCTCGAGTGCCGCCATCTTTTGCGCCTTGGTGCCTGCCCATGAGGTGTGATACATCCCGATTGGGAAAAACCCACTCCCCGCGACGGAGGCTGGGCTGTTGGCAAATTGTACATCATCCCAATTGGTGGACTCTTGTTGCGCTTGCAAGGCAGATTGACCCACAATTAAGACGAGTATCAAGCTGATAATGAGACCGACAAAACGAGACGGTTGGTTGCTTCGTTGGTTGTTCATGACAAACCTCCCGCAAACATTTGATAAACCTTAATAAAACAGATAAAAGAAGCAACTTTTTTATGCTTCGCCAACAATTTACTGTTTTTTAATGCAAGTTGTAACAGTACGGAGGTACTTTCGGGACTTTTTTCCTAATTTGTAAGGCAAGTGGAAAGGATTTTTAAAGTTCTTTATAGGTTTTAACGAGTATTAATAGATATTTTCCAGAAATGAGGAAGTCAACTTCGACTTACAGGAGAATTGGTAAATCATTTCAATTCAATTTCAATATTGTTTGTCAAAAACTAAATATTAACTTTAAATCAACGGCAATAAAATTTGATTGCAAGGTCAATGTAAGTTCATCTACCGTATTTTGATGCAAAATGTGGTTTCTTTCGGAGATTTCAAGCATTTTTGATTTGGAGAAAGCCCGTATTTACGAGACAATAGGTGTATGCCAATCTGCATAATGTTAAGGGCGCATAATGGTCGAAACAAAACAATTAACAGGTACAACAATTAAAGGGTATGAACTCGAAGAATTAATTGGTGAAGGGGGGTTTGGGGCGGTTTATCGTGCGACCCAACCTTCAGTGAAGCGAGAAGTCGCTATCAAGATTATCCTACCGGACTATGCCAATGATCCTGAATTCGTGCGTCGCTTTGAAGCTGAAGCCCAACTGATTGCCAATTTAGAGCATATCCATATTGTGCCCCTCTATGATTATTGGCGAGATGCTACAGGTGCATATCTGGTGATGCGTTATTTTCGTGGGGGGAATCTTCAGCAAGTATTGGAGAAGGGGCATTGGCCCTTTGAAGATGCCCCACGCATAGTTGATCAAATCGCTACTGCCTTAGAAGTCTCTCATCGTAGTGGGGTGATTCATCGTGATTTGAAGCCTGCGAATATTATGCTGGATGATGAGAAAAATGCGTATTTGGGTGATTTTGGAATTGCGAAGGACCTCGATCATATTACGGATTTTTCGACGATGATTGAGGCGAACGAAGCCGAAGGGTTGATGGGTTCGCCGGATTACATTTCGCCTGAGCAAATTAAACAGGATTTTATTGGACCTCAGACTGATATTTATAGTTTGGGGCTTATTTTGTACAAACTCTTGACAGGGCGTAAACCCTTTCCGGGATTGGCACTCTCGACGCTGATTTCTAAACATCTCACTGAGGATTTGCCTCATATCCGCGAAGTGCGTCCCGATTTACCGGAAGAACTAAATCAGGTTATCCGCAAAGCTACTGAAAAGAATCCACAAGAACGATACCAGAGTACGCTTGAGTTGGCGCGTGAATTCCGCCGAGCTATTCGTCACATAAGTGAAGAGTCCTTAGGTGAACTCGAACAGCGGAGTCCGGATGCTTTTGATATGGATGAGGTTGTCGAACCAGACCTTGATTCGATTTACCTCGATATAGAACCAGATAATCCGTATAAAGGGCTACGTGCTTTCCAAGAAGCGGATGCAGATGATTTCCGTGGGCGAGATGCGCTCATTAATCGTCTCTTAAATCGGATGCAACAAGAAGATGTCACCGGTCGTTTTCTGGCAGTGATTGGTCCGAGTGGGAGTGGGAAGTCGAGTGTGGTCAAAGCGGGTCTGATTCCACAACTGCGTCAAGGTGCGTTAGAGAATTCAGATCAATGGTACATCGTCGAGATGGTTCCGGGGACACATCCCCTTGAAGAGTTAGAAGCGGCATTGCTTCGTGTGGCGATTAATCCACCAGCAAGTTTGTTAGAACAACTCAAGGCAGATGAACGGGGCTTGGTTCGTGCGGTGAAGCGCATTTTGCCCGGCGCAGGTGACGAAAACAGCCTCGTTCTGCTCATCGACCAGTTTGAAGAAGTGTTTACGATGGTGGAGGATGAAGAGGCGAGAGCATTCTTCTTGAAGAGTCTGCTCAATGCGGCACAAGACCCCAAAAGCCAACTGCGTGTTATCGTGACGCTTCGTGCGGATTTTTATGATCGTCCGCTTCAATACCCTGAATTTGGTGAATTAGTTCGTCAATGTACGGAAGTGGTTTTGCCATTAAATGATGATGAACTCAAAGATGCCATCCTTGAGCCAGCGATGCACAATGGCATGGCACTAGAAGCGGGGCTGGTTGAGTCCATCATAGGGGATGTCAGTGGTCAACCGGGCAGTTTGCCTCTACTCCAATATGCATTGACAGAACTGTTTGAACGACGTGATGGTTTGTGGATGACATTGAGTGCCTATCGGGAGATTGAAGGTGTATCAGGAGCGTTAACCCAGCGTGCAACGGATATCTATCACGAGTTGACAGCCAACCAGCAGGCTCTAGTCCGACAGATGTTTTTGCGTTTGGTCACTTTGGGCGAAGGCACAGAAGATACTCGACGGCGTGTCTTGTTGTCGGAAGTGCTGGCATTGCATACAGATCAAGATAAGATGCAAGCGGTTGTTGATGCATTTGGGAAGTATCGCTTGCTGACCTTTGATCGTGATCCGGTCACACGTACCCCAACGGTTGAAGTGGCACATGAAGCACTGATTCGGCAATGGGGATTGTTGCGCGAATGGCTGGATGAAAATCGAGATGGTTTGCGGATTCAACGACGGGTGGCAACATCCTCAGCAGAATGGGAGAATGCAGGACGGGACCGTAGTTTCCTTGCATCGGGGAATCGCCTGCAACAATTTGAAGAATGGATACAAGATACGGAACTTTCTCTGACGGAAAGTGAACGGGATTATGTCCAAGAGAGTTTGGTTGAACGCACGCGCCAAGAGAAAGCCGAAGCGGAACGTCAAGCGAAGGAACTTGAATTAGAGGAACGGTCTCGGAGTCGATTGCGCGCCTTAGTCGCTGTGTTGTCAATTGCCTTTGTCGGCGCAGTTGTCTTGAGTGGCTTTGCTTTGAATCAATCGAACTTAGCAGACCAAAATGCCGCCACTGCAACAAATGCGCAGGGGGAAGCGCTTGTCCAAGCGAATTTAGCGGGAACTGCTGCCTTTGAAGCCGAAGTCAGTGCGATGGAAGCGCAAAGTTTAGCCTTTGCATCGGGTTCACAACTCGCATTGGGGAATGGGAATACGGATTTAGCAATTTTGCTGGCACTTGAAGCGAATACCGTCGGCGAATCGACCATTCAAACGCGACGGACGTTGGCTGAATCGGCTTATGCCCCCGGTACTCGCCAAGTCTTTGATACTCACACCAATCGGGTGATGGCAGTGGCTTATACGCCGGACGGTACTCAAGCTCTAACAACAGCTCAAGATTTGTTGTTGATTTTGTGGGACTTAGAAACCGGTGAGATGCTCCAGCAAATGGAAGGGCATAGCGATTGGGTCTGGGATATCGCGGTGCATCCCGATGGACAGCGAGCAATCACAGCCTCTGCGGATGGCACACTGATTCTGTGGGATTTGACAACTGGGGAAGCGGTTTACACCTTTGAAGGACATGCTGATGTCGTTCGTGAGGTCGATATATCACCGGATGGAACACAAGCACTTTCAGCATCTGAAGATAGCACGCTGATTTTATGGGACATCGAAACGGGTGAGCTGGTGAACCAATTTGAAGATGGCATCAGCGAGATTTATGCGGTGGATTTCAGTCCGAGTGGATTTACGGCACTCTCTGGGATGCAGGATGGGCGGATTGTCTTATGGAACGTGGCTACAGGCGACCCACTCATTCAATTTGACGCATCTACTGGTGGGCATGAACAGCAAGTGTGGACGGTACAATATACCCCGGATGAATTGGGCTTTATCTCTGGTAGTGAGGACAATCGCCTGCTTTTGTGGCGGTTCGAGGCGGGTGCGCCTGTACAAGTCTTTGATGGACATAGTGCGCCTGTGATTAGTGTGAAGTTTAGTCCGGATGGTACACGCATTGTCTCCGGTGGGGAAGATAATGCGGTCATTGTCTGGGATGTGGGGACAGGGGCGGAAGTGCAACGCTTTAATGGGCATACCTTCCTTGTCTACGATGTCGCTTATAGTCCGGATGGCGCGCATGTTCTCTCTGGTTCATGGGATTGGACAGCCCGCGAATGGGACATTCATCATGGAGCATTGCTGAGTACGATGGGTGAAGAGAACGATGTTCATCATATGGATAGTGTGCGCGATGTGGTGTATACCTCTAATGGGGAGTTCGCACTATCCGCGGGGTTGGACGGGCGTATTCTGCTGTGGGAGATGGCGACAGGCAATGTGTTGCGTGAGTTCGCTGGGCATGAGGGTGGAGTTTATGCACTGGCATTGAGTCCGGATGATGCCTCATTTATCTCTGGGGGAGCCGATAACTTGGTCATTCGCTGGGACATCTCATCGGGTGAAATTCTGGAACAGTTCGCTGGGCATAGCGATGAAGTTTGGACAGTCGCCTATAGTGCTGATGGCACACTGATTGCCTCTGGTGGACGAGATAATACGGCGATTCTATGGAACGTGGAGTCGGGTGAGCAAGTCAATCGGCTGTTTGGGCACGGCTTCCGTATCACGGGTGCTGACTTTAGTCCTGATAACCTTAATTTGATTACGAGTTCATGGGATAACACGCTGATAATGTGGGATGTGCTGACGGGTGAGCAAATTAGTCAGTTTGAGGGACATACTGACTGGATTTATGGTGTGAAATACAGCCCTGATGGAACAACCGTCGCTTCGGCTTCCGCAGATGGAACGGTCATCTTATGGGATGTGGCATTCACGGCACGCTTACGCACCTATGAGGGGCATGGCACACAGGTTTATGATGTAGCATATAGTCCTGATGGACAGTTTTTACTATCCGGTGCGGCGGATAATCAGGTGATTTTGTGGGCGTTGGATGCAGGTGAAGAGATACAACGTTTTAGTGGGCATACGGATGCCGTGCGGAGTGTCGCTTTTGCTCCCGATGCAACCATCTTCATGTCTGCTTCTGCGGATTCGTCAATTAAGTTGTGGTTGGTGCGCTTGACCTTGGATGACCTGCGTGAGTGGGTGTCGAATAACCGTTTCACCCGTGAGTTGACCTGTGCTGAGCGTGAACGTTTTGGGGTGGAACCGCTATGCCCGGCACCAACGCCTGTTGTTCTGCCGGGGCAGAGTTTCTAATTATTAGTGAAAGGACTGGATGATGGTACATCAACGTATTTTGACTCAAACAACATTGGGTGGCGATATTTTCCCAGATATTGATTACGGCATCAGTAAGGCGGTACGCGCTGGTAACTTCGTTTTTGTAGAAGGGCAAACGGGCTTAGCGATGGATAATGGCTCGTTTATCGGGGAGGGCGATCCAGCGGCACAAGCAGAAAATGCGATGCAGAACGTCAAGCAAATTTTGGAAGCGGCGGGAGCACGCATGGAAGATATTTGCAAAATCACAACCTATGTCACTAAAGCAGAATATCGTGACCTCGTGTATCCGGTCATCGCTCGACATTTGCAAGGGGTGTATCCCTGCTCAACGGGGGTGGTGGTCAAGGCACTCGGCAAACCCTATGCCGACTTTGAAATTGACGTGTTTGCTGTTATTCCTGAAGAACGATTATAGGCTTGTCATTGTTGCAGGATGTCACAATATCATATTTGCTTCAAGACGGCGCGCACTTTGTAACGGTCTCCACGATACACTGAATGCACATATTCGATGGGTTGGTCATCATCTGTATACGTGAGGCGTGTCACATAGAGGATGGGATGCCCCTTCTTCATTTTGAGAGCTTCGGCTTCTGTGGCAGTGGCTTGGCGCGCTTCAAAGGATTGTTCTGCATACGTGAGATGAACACCGTATTCGGTACGTAACACCTCATATAGCGACTCATGAGCAAAATTGTGAGTCTCTAGGATGTTAGGACACCAGTGTGCAATGATATTGGAGGTTTCGATTGCAATGGGTTGATTATCCGATAAGCGGACACGCTTCAATACAACGACATCCGTATCGGGTGGAATATCAAGGAGGCGCGCCAGTTCATCTGTAGCTAGTTCAACGATAGCTTTTAGGACACGACTCGTTGCCGATTGACCCCGTTTTGCCATCTCCTCCGTAAAGCTGGTGAGGGTTTCGATTTGCTGGTCGAAGGGTTGGGAGCTAATGAAGGTCCCTTTGCCAATGCGGACATAAAGGACACCTGCTTGAACCAATTCTTTGACGGCTTTGCCAGCTGTAACCCGACTGACTCCGAAGCGTTTGGAGAGTTCGCGCTCAGAGGGGATGCGTGTATCTGGCTCAAAGTTGCCGTTTTTGACATTGATTAAAATGTAGTCTTTGATTTGCTCATATAGTGGTTTAGCGGAATTGGCATCTAGCATTCCAGCTTCCCTCGATTTTTAAGTTCAGTAAGAAGATTCATAGACGGTTCAGGAGTTGTCCGACCATCAACACAGCGATAATCAGCAAACCGCCAATAATCGCGCTACAAAAACTAATGACATACTCCGCGCTGTTGGGTGGTTGAACAAAGAGCATGATGATGCTACAGACACTGATAAACATGCCAATTGGCAACAAGCCTCTATACAGATTCTGTTGCATAGGGTGTGAGTTCTCCTGACTCAGTCAACGGGGTGCAGGCAACCGCTTGCTCGTATTTCGCTGTCTGGATCAATTCCGGAACCTGAGCATCACAGACGGCGGGTACATAAAAGGGACAACGAGGATGAAAGGCACAACCCGATGGCATCGCCGTCAAGCTGGGTATTTCCTCGGACCGAAGTCGCATGGGTTGTTTACGACGTGTAATATCGGGGTCGGCTTCGGGTACAGCGGAGAGGAGCGCGCGGGTGTAGGGATGGGCTGGATTACCAATGACATCTGGTGTCTTGCCGATTTCCACAATGCGCCCCAAATACATTACGGCAATCCGTCCTTCCCATGCAAAGTATTTGGCAAGGGCAAGATCATGGGTGATAAAGACGATGGTTAAGTCTAAGCGGTCACGTAGTTCATGAAGCATCTTGAGAATACCGATACGGATGCTGACATCGACCATGCTGACTGCTTCATCAGCGACGATTAGGCGTGGATTGACGGTTAATGACCGCGCGATACTGACCCGTTGACGTTGTCCGCCACTGAGTTGATGCGGGTATTTGTTTACAATGTCGCCGGGTGGGGTTAAATCGACTAAGGTTAGTAACTCCCAAATCCGCCGACGAAGTTCTACCCGACTCTCAACCATTTTGTGGCGTTTGAGGGGAAAGCTGAGAATTTGCCCAATCGTATGGGCTGGGTTGAGCGATGCAAAAGGGTCTTGATGGACAATTTGTAGGGCGCGGCGTAAACGGGCTTTTTCTTTGCCTTGAAAATCGCTTTTGGGGCGACCATCAACTAAGACTTCTCCGCTTGTTTCGTTGAGCAGACCAGCGATGATTTTTCCAGTTGTCGTCTTGCCACAGCCACTTTCCCCAACCAGACAGATGATTTCATTCGCGTGGAGTGTCAGGTTAATATCTTGAAGGACAGGAATTGTCTGATTGCCTTGCACGAAGGATTTGTAAACATGATGGAGTTCAATAAGGGGTCCGTCATTTTTGGGTTTCATGCCGATTCAACTTTCCGTTCCCGTGCCGCCAAAACTCGTTCATGTTCATAACAGGCAATTTGATGATGCGGATTCGTTGCAGAATGCTCATAAGGTGGAGGAGTTTGCGAGCAAACATCCACCGCAAAGCGACAACGTTCATGAAATTTGCAACCCGATGGCGGTTCGATCAAATCTGGCGGGCTACCGGGGATGCTCTGTAAATCTTCAGCTTCGGCACTGAGGCGTGGCGCGGCATCCAGCAAGCTTAGGGTGTAAGCGTGTTGGGGACGATAAAAGACTTCTTGTGTCGGACCCATCTCGACAATTTCCCCAGCATACATGGTGGCAATGGTATCAGCAATTTCTGCGGCAACAGCCAAATCATGGCTGATGAAAAGAACACTAAAGTTGAGTTCGGCACGCAGTTGCTTTAGTACTTCGAGTATGGAGCGTTGGGTCAGAATATCAACAGCCGTTGTGGGTTCGTCCATGATAACGACTTGTGGACGGAGCAAGAGTGCTAATGCCAATAGCACCCGTTGACGCATCCCACCACTCAACTCATGCGGATAACTATTGAACACGCGCCAAGGGTCAAGGCGAACTTTTTCTAAGAGTTCAAGTGCGCGTCTTTCGGCTTCTTTCCGACTCATTCCATGCGCTCTGCCAGTATCATAAATCATGTCGGAGATTTTAATCACCGGGTTCAAAGAATTGAGCGCGCCTTGAAAGACCATGGAGCATTCTGCCCACAAAAAGCGTTTGATTCCTTTTGAGCTGAGTTTTAGGATATCAAGTTGAGAGCCGTCTCGCTTGGTGTAAACAATCGAACCTTGGTCGATATTACCTGCGCTAGGCAGTTGGCGAATCAATCCCAAGTTCAGAGTCGATTTGCCACAGCCACTTTCACCGATAAAAGCGAGTGTTTCACCTGCATGTAAGTCGAAAGAGACCTTGCTAACCGCGCGTACCCGCCCACGCTCTGCGAGATAACTGATGTGCAAATCACGGACACTGAGAACAGTGGGGGAGTTGTCATAATCAAACATAAGGTCGCTTTCGTATTACAGTCCGCTTCGAAGGCGGGGATTGAATAGTTCTTCGAGGGCGCGGGTGAAAAGAACCAGCGAGAGTTGGAACAGGGCAATCGCCATAATCGGTGCGACTAGCATCATAGCGGCTTCTGGATTGAAGAGCGCGCCTTGTTGTCGTCCCAAGAAAATCATGTAACCCCAATCGGGTTCTTCTAGCGGGACAAGCCCTAAGACCACCAAGCCGACAATCGAATACATGGCGGTGCGGATGGAGAAAATCATGTTGATTGCCACATAGCTAATCAGATTTGGGAAGACTTCGCGCGTGATGATGTGAAACAAGCCCAAATCTAAGGCGATTGCGGCTTGCACATAGTCGCGTTCCCGCAGACTCAATACCTGTGCGCGCACGGCTCGCATCAAACCGGGCCACGTCAACAAACCCAGCAAAACAGCCAGCATCAAACTACTATCAAAGGTGATAATCCCCGCCAACACAAGAAGAAGGGGGAATTGGGGTATTGTCAAAATAAAATTGGAAATTGCCGATAAGACTTGGTCAACCAAGCCGCCGACCAATGCCGCAACCGCCCCCAATGTGACGGCAATCACGGTTGAAATTAAGCCGGCTTGAATCGACGTGATGATAAGGTCTTGTCCCCCATAGACAATATGGGACATGATGTCCCGCCCCTTGTAATCCAACCCCAGTGGATATTCGGCGGAGGGCATAGAGAAGAGCGTGTTCGCCCCCTCTCTACGACGATCTATATGCGTACGTCCATCGTATTCGATAACTAAAGGACCAAAGACAGACATGATGATAAAAAACATAATGCCCAAAAAACCAATAAAGCCACCTTTATTCCGAAGCAAGATTCGAGACGTTTGGCGAATATAATTTCCAAGCCCTGCCAGTTGGCGCATGACAAATTCGGATGTGGTCTCTTCAAAATCCACTTCTTCAATTGAAGCTCGAGAGGTAAAGGGGTCTTGTCGATTGACATAAGCAAAGGACATCACGACAGCTGTAGCAAAGAGGATCATCGGGATGCCGCCCAAAAAGCCACAGGCAAATCCACTCAGCGCGCAAGCGAGCCAGCCGATCACCCCCGCTTGAACTTGCTTGTGATACAGACCGACGGCAAACGGGACGAGTCCGCAGAGAATGCCA
>JANQRM010000520.1 GCA_028284565.1 Anaerolineae bacterium
GCTTTGTTGATGCTCGTCGCTTACCGAACCTATGGCTTATGCCAGATGCCCAAGCTGCGCACCGCTTGGTGGGTGGGCAGGCAACGCTGGTCACTCACCCGTGTGTTGCAACGGTTCCGCCATGAAGTCTGGGGACAGGATGATTTTCAGCCCCTTTGGGGCGTATTCACCGACGACTGGGGCAAAAAGGAGGTGTTTATCGACGCTTTAGCCAACATCGCACACGGATCAACACGGCTCTGAACCATCCTAGCCCTAACATCACACCTGAAAACTCAATTGTAGGCGAAAAAACCTCGATGTAATAATATACACTCGGTTCGCTTCAATGTGCCAAACTTCAGGCACATCCAACGGGGTGTCCACAACTTTCTCTATGTTCATCCTTGCATCTGCACAAGAAATGCCGCATAAGCCTCGCGGTCAAGTGGTAGCGTTATCTCAGAATGAGTATGCGCAGAGTAGAGGATTGCATTCGCCACTTCCAACGACATCCGCGAAGATTCACCATCCACGATAGGATGTGCATTCGTCAAAATTGCTTGATTAAAATCACGGAACAGCGCAATATGGTCACCTGTGCCTTCTGCCAAATCAAGGAGATTTTCTGATTGTTGGGGTTGGGCATAAGGATTGGTGGCATCCTGCATATATTGTCGTATGTCTGTTACAAGTTTATAGTGCTTGACTTCGTAATCCTCGAAGATAAGATAACCTTTTGTGCCACGAATTTCCAGATGATTGGCTGGACCCGCTTCTGCTGTACTGACATGAAATGAACCAAACGCACCATTTTCCCATTGGAACATCGCTTGTACAGTGTCTTCTGTTTCGATGGGATGCAGTTGGGTGCGCGTCCAGCCTTTGACGATTTTGGGCAATCCGACTAAAAAGCACAACATATCCAGATTATGCGCCGCCTGATTAATCAGCACACCGCCACCTTCGCCTTGCCATGTGCCGCGCCAATCCCGCTCATTGAAATAGAGGTGCGGACGTGTCCACAAAACGCTAAGATGCGCGTATTGAATCTCGCCTAAATGCTCGTCATTAATCAGTTGTTTTGCCTTTAACACAGAGGGCATATAGCGGCGTTGGAAGCATACCCCTAATTGTCGATTGGCTGCCTGTGCTGCGTTAATCATTGCATCAGCATCTTTGACTTGGATGGTCATCGGTTTTTCCACCAACACATGATACCCTGCCTCGAAACATGCCAGCGCAATGTCGAGGTGGGAGGTATGCGTTGTCAAAATGAGTGCGACATCCCCGCCGGACTCACGCAGCATCGTTTGATAATCCTCGTAGAAATCACATTCTAGTTCAGCAGCGATTTTGCGTCCGCGTTCGGGGTTTCGGTCATAAGCAGCGACGAGTTCCACACTATCGAGGTCGAAGGCAGGGCGGTGCATCCCTAGCACATTCGCCCCAGCACCGATGATGACATATTTGAGTTTTTGCATTGGGAGTCACTCCATTTTTCTGGCGGACGCGCCGTTGCGCGCCCCTACATACATAGCGAGGAATTTGTAGGGACATCCAACAAGGCTTGTCCGTAGTTCACGGGTCGGAACCATGAGCCTATTTATTTGTTTATTTCCAATTATGGCGATAATTGTAGAGGCGCATCGTGATGCGCCCGCTTTTGGGTGGTTCACGAACCACCCCTTCATCCGCGTTATGACATGTTGTGAACCTTGTATTAAGCCACATAGCAATTATTCACCTTACCGTGAACTATGCAAACGGACACCCCGTTGGATGTCCTTACAGGACCACCATGACGTGTGGGGACACGCAACGGCGCGTCCGAAAGAGCAGTTGCCAGCTAATTCCCATGGATAGGTGAATAGATACGACCTGACAGGATGTCCACATCAATTTACAAATTATTCAGCAAAATCATCCAACCAAGTTGGCTTCCAATCCAGCCATTCGATTTTCCAATTAGGTCGGCTGAAGTGATTTTCCACAGACGGCATATTCGGCATCCAATCATCATATCCTTCAACACTAGCTATGGGGTTTCCTGCTTCATCACGTCCAAAACTGATGTCGTCACAAATCAAAATCAAACAGGCTTCACTGCCTCTATAGGTTTGGATAAATACATACCAGCCTTTGTATTCGTCGCCATCAATAATTTTTCCAACAGTATGAATTTTGATTTCCATGAACTATTCTCAGAAACTCACAAGTGCAACGTGAACATATCGATCATCGCCTCGACCATAGCAGGCATATACTCATGCCCGACATCGGTATAGGAAATGGAGTGTAGGCGATTTTCTGCATTGTGTGATTTGTAGGTGGCGCGCGCAAAATTCAGGATTGTTTCCACGCCGGATAAGGGCGAGAGTGGATCACGGCAGCCATACAAAATTAGTTGGCGGGTGGGTGCTGCTGCTGCGACGATATGCTCCATATCAATGCCGGATTGCAGCATAGCAGGCACATAAAAATAGATGCTGTGCAGCGCATAATCCCCCTGTTTGGCGAAATCAGCGTAGCGCGTCATCTGAATGATGGGAATCACCACCTGTAGGTTGCCATCCAACGCCGCCACCCACGTCGAACGCGACCCACCTAAACTCGCGCCTGTGGTACCAATGCGTGAGCTATCCACATCAGATCGACTGCGAAGATACGCCAATGCCAGCAAATCATCATGGAGCATCATGCCCCATAGTGATTTACCCGCCCACAGGAATTGTTTGAACAGCGAAAGCTCGGTTTCTGCGCCGGATTCTTTCTCACCAGTCGGTCCCTGATGAATGCGTTGACCGAAAGCGTAGGCATCAATAGCAAACACGATGAAACCCATCTCCACCAACGCAATCCCATCAGCATACCCGTTTCGCTGTGGGTGCAAAATCATCTCTTTGCCCAGATGATATTTCCCGCCATGTACATGATGATACAAGACCGCCGGAGCCGGAAATTCGATATTTTTCGGTATTAGCAGATAGCCATAAACCTTATCACCAAGCCCATTCTCAAACACACGATGTTCTAGTGTGTAGGAATCATGCTCTTCCGTTGATAGCAACACTGATTGTGGTGTAAACAATGGCGGCAAATCACCCAGCAAAGCCCAGAGTTTTGACCGTACCACTTCTGCATCAAATTTTCTCATGACCAGTTGATAACCATCCCTAAAGATGCTGTTTTTCCATCAGTGAGTAGGTCGTATGCTTTGGAGAAATCGGCGGAATCAAAACGATGGCTGATGAAAGGCTGTGTTTGGATGCGCCCCGCCGCCAATAAATCCAACGCGACTTGATGCTCTGATTTTTGTGTCCACCATCCAGCATGATTTTCATGGCTGGGGCGGGTGATTTCATGTCCACCGATGACCGTCAAGCCCTTACGGTGTACATCTCGATAAAAATTTACCCCGTCGGTTTCGCCGCGTGTGCTGCCCAGCAAGACAACACGCCCCAAATCTGCTGTAAGTTGAAAAGCGGATACAACAACGGGTGGAACACCCGTCGCTTCAATTGTCACAGCAGGACCTCGTCCATATGAGACCGACCCTAGTTTTTCGCCCAGTGAATCGTTACTGATAAACGCATGGTCGATGCCGATTTCTTTCGCCAAATTGAGGCGTTCTTGATTAATATCCGCAGAGATAACAGGCAATCCACCACTTAATTGTGCCAGTTGTGCCGCGAACAAACCAATTAATCCGGCACCCATCACCAAGACAGGTTCCCCCAATTCAACCCGTGCCTTGCGAACGCCTTGCATAGCAATCGCAATTAGATTGAAAAATGACGCATCTTCATCGGAGACACTATCGGGAACTTTGAGGCAGTTTTCCGCTAAAACGACCTCATGCGAACGATGATTTTCTGTGCAAGCGATGCGATCACCTACTTGTAGGTTTTTCACTTCTGCACCGACTTCGAGTACTTCGCCAATATAACTATAACCGGGATACATCGGATAGCTGGCATTGGTATTGGGTGCGGCGGTGTAGAAGGCGCGTTCTGTACCGGGACTAATCAGCGTGGCACGCGCTTGGATGAGAACATGATGTGCCGCAACTTCAGGCAAATCGAAGGGTTCTAGTTTGACTTGGTTGGGTGTGGGAACAACAACCCGTTGTGCAAGCATGGGTATTATCCTATCTGATTTGAATAAGGGCGGTTCACGAACCGCCCCTACATAACCATAAAATTATTGTTTAATGGATGTAACGATTGTTGCACATCCCAATCCAAATTGCTTATTTCATACCTGTTGTTGCGATACCTGTCGTGATGAATCGCTGCAAAACGGCGAATACTAACGTGATTGGCAACAGTGTGAGAACAGTCATCGCGAGAACAAAATGCCACTGAATATTCAATTCACCTTGGAAGGCATTCAAGCCAACTTGCAACGTGAACAACTCACTACGGCTGAGTACGATGAGGGGCCACAAGAAGTCATTCCAACGCCACATCACGGAGAAGATCGCTAGCACTGCCAACGCCGGACGTGCCAACGGCAAGATAATCTTCCAATAGATATGCCACTCACTCGCACCATCAATCCTCGCGGAATCCAATAGTTCATCAGGTATAGTCAGCATATATTGGCGCAACAGGAAAACCCCGGTTGGTGTTGCAGCACCGGGGATTATCACGCCCAGCAAATTATTGTTCAAGCCAAGTTGCGTAATAACCAAAAACACAGGCACCAAAATCACCGTGACGGGAATCATCAGCGTGCCGATAATGATTACGAACAATGTCTCTCGCCCATAAAATTTATACTTACTGAGGGCAAATGCCGCCATACTATTGATGATGAGCGTGATGAATGTCGCCACAAATGTCACAATAAAGCTATTGGCAAAGTAACGGACAAAGTTAAAACTGCCAACACCCTGTAACGGTGTGGTGTAATTCTCCCATGCCAGCCTGAACTCTCGAATCGGTTCATGCTGATTGATGTTGACACGGATGATTTCTTCTGGATTTGCAGGGTCAACCATTTGTGCTTCGATGCCCACACGCCTTGCGCGGGCAAGTTCTTGCACACTGCCATCTTCGAATGTGACAGTAAAGAGTGGAAGTGGCTCATCATATCCTTCCACTTCGACCTGTATTTGTTGTAATGGTAAGAGTTGTGGCGGGAATTCAATCAAGGCGGCTTGCGTCTTGAAGGATGATAAAACCAACCAGATCACAGGACCAAACATCAAAAATGTCCCAACTGTCAAATAGGTATAGGTCAAAATATCATTGAGGTTAAAGCGTTGTCCGCCACTACGTTTAACGAGAAAACTGCCCATTGTTGGTGTTTCGGCTGTCATCAATTTCCTCCTTTAAGCTAAACTGGAGCGACTACCGAGTCGCAATTGGAATAACGTGAGGACGAGTAAGGACAAGCCCAACACAACGGATGCTGCCGACGACAAGCCAAATATCTGAATCTGGTTGGAGAAGCCCGTATCGTAGATATACTGCACCATATATTGTGTTGCAGTACCGGGTCCACCACCTGTCAAGACAAAGACTTGGTCAAAGACTTGCACCGCCCGAATCAATGAGAGGACAAGCACAACGAACATCGTTGGCATGAGTAGCGGGAGCGTCACAAACCAAAAATCTTGCCAGCTATTGGCACCATCCAGCGCACTCGCTTCATAAAGTTCTGGCGGAATCGATTGCAAACCCGCTAACAAAATCAGCGTATAAAAACC
>JANQRM010000024.1 GCA_028284565.1 Anaerolineae bacterium
CTCTGGCGTGACATTGACACCAGCATTGTCAGTTTGTACCGCCACTGGAACACCTATGGTTAATGCCCCTGTGGCCACCGTTTCACCGTCTACCAATACTTCAACATCATACACCCCTTGACCGAGATCATCCGTCGTGACATATCGGGTGCTTACATTGCCATCACGGTCGGCACGGACTTCAATGCTGTCTACCACAACTCGACCATCCAGCAAATTAATCGTCACGCTGTCAAAGCGGAACAAACCCGTTACCGCAATTTCGTGCGTTGTTCCGGTCAAACCGGCACTTGGGCTAATCGTCAATGTGCCATCGCGGTCTGGCACAGTCAAGACGCGGAAGTCGCCTCGCGCAACGGTATCGCCATTGCTGTCGATGACTTCAACATAATGCAGTCCGGGGTTATCCCCTTCTTCTGTGAAGATTTCAAGCCGCGCGCGTCCACCTTCATTAGCTGTGGAATCGCGTCGATAAATGACCTGTTCCGTATCCGCATTCAAGATTTCAATCGTGACGGTTTCACTATTATCTAAGCCACCAATAGAAATGGTATGCACAGTTCCAATTTCGCCCGATGTTGGTGTGATGAGGACATTACCAAAGGTCTCTAATTCAGTAGTCTGATTATCACCTCCGGAACTGCCACCCTCTCCAGTCAGCGTGAAGCTGCCTTCCGCAATGACAGTATTTCCTTCCCGCACCTCGACAACATAGTCGCCAACAGGATCGGTTGCATCACTACCGATGCTCAGGAAAATCGTCCCACTGGAGTCTGCCCGTTCTTCTGTTGTAAAAACAGACACATCATCAATCACAAAATCAAACGTATAGTCCCCACCGGGTGTGAGGTCACTGATGGATATTTCAAAAACTGCATTGCCAACAACGCCTGTCTCTGGACTAATCACAATGGTTACACCCGTCTGAGCAAGAGTCGGGAATGCCATCGCCAGTATCAAGATAAGGATACTGAGTTTTAAAATTCGATGAAAACGCATTCTTTATCCTTTGATTCGTTCAACACAAATTCATTGTAAAGCATAAATTCAATTTCGCGCAGAACTATAGTAGTCCTCTAAGGTTTCTGGAGTCTTAAGCGTTGAATAAGACCTTTTTGGATGACTTATCTTGGCAAAAATTGGCATGAATATTGGCGTGATGATGTAAATTCAAAAATTGCATCCGAATCGTTTGGCGCGTTAGACTATGAAAGGTATAATGAAACAAATTTTCCGACTGGTGATGAACAAGCTCAATTGAACATCATCCGTCATCCAGCCATTTATTTTTAAACAGGAGTGTAGGGTCATGGCAAAGATTACAGATATTGAAGGCATCGGCAAACAAAAGGCAAAGCAACTCGCCAAAGCCAACGTCAAAACGGTTGAGGGCTTGCTCAAAGCGGGCGCAGACAAAAAGGGGCGCAAAGCCATTGCAGAAGCATCCGGTGTTGATGTGAAGCAGATTCTCACATGGGTCAACAATGCTGACTTATTCCGCATTAAAGGTGTCGGCAGTGAATACGCCGAACTCATGGTCGCCGCTGGGGTCGATACGATTAAAGAACTGAGTCGTCGCAAACCAGCCAACCTGCATAAGAAAATGGACGAAGTCAATACCAAGAAGAAACTTGTGCGTCAATTACCGTCGGAGAAGATGGTTGAGGGTTGGGTCAATCAGGCGAAAGACTTGCCCAAGGTTGTGAGCCATTAAATTACTCTAAAAATCAGGATGATAGGTTTTTGTCATGAGCCTATCATCTTTTCTTAAGAATTGCTGGGTATGCTTCGCGTCATGTTGCATACCAAAACTTTTCTCAAGCTCCTGTCATTAATCCTGCTCACGCTGGTAGGTTTGACTGCCTGTGGTTCAGGGGATACTGATTCAGGTTCACGTCACACACCCGCACGCATTTCCATCACTCAATCTGCGGATAGCATAACCCTGAGCAAACCTCGTCTCCTCAATTCCTTCGCCGATTGGTGAACGACTTGAAGGAGAAACACGCCTATCGTGAATAGGCTAGAGGAACAATTTGGCGATGTGATTGAATTTGTAGTGGTCGATTGGGATGACAAAACACTGGATGCGTTCCGAGACCGCTACGGCATCACCCGACGCACGCAGTATGTTCTCGTTGATGCAAACGATCATGTCGTTAATCGGTGGTTTGGTCCTCTCAATGAAGATGTGGTAGAAGCCGATATGCAAGCCTTCGTTGAGAGCCTAGATGGTGGTTAGCTCTTTAATCCGATAGAGTTGTTCCCGCATGGCATCCTTGTCACGCCAATATTCCAATGTAATCAATTCAGGCTGACTTCGTTCCAATAACCATTCCAGTAGAGCATAATCCAATTCGGTCATAGGTTCGTGCAAGTCTTCGAGTTGCCTCGACTTGCCTATCCCCGGACTATGCAGATGCAATTGTCGTATGCGCTTGAGTGGCAATGCACTCAAATAATCATGAATGTCGATACCCCAATAGCTGGCTCCAATCCGCGCATGACCCAAATCTAACAACATCCCACAATCGGTTTCCTCTATCACGCCACGGATTAATTCAGGTTCAGATTCAGGATGATGCTTTGGAAAACCACACATATTCTCCAAGATGACAGGTTTATCCAAAGCCTCTTGGACCGCCTTCACTTGCTGAATCAAGCGACGAGTCATGAAGGCATTGCTCGGTCTAAGAATAGGAAACCCTCGTTTCAGTAAACGCACCATCCCCGGCAATATCAGTGTGATGTGCAAGGATGCCCACGGACTATCCGTGACTTCGTGATAACGGCGCAATTTATCCAATGCACCCGGTATCAGCCCGGCGGTGCTATGCAAGTTACTATCGTGAATGTGGAATTTCCAATCTGGCAAGCTCTCTTGAAATGAAACAATCTCATCTGGCGAATACCAAGGTCCCACTTCGATACGTTCAATCGGTGCGTCGTTGTCTTCGATGAGTTCGGTTAAGGGAGGACAATAGGTACAAGCCAGTTCGATTTGGGTCATGATGAACAGGGTTTCTTAGATGATTTCTACAGTTCCGTAAGTTCCAACCAATACACACTAGGCAATGCTCATATCCTTGACTATCGTAACGCCCCGTACCATTTTTATATAGGCACAACAGAAGGTTGGTAGATGTCGGGTATACTGGCGTTAGAAGATGGACGGGTCTTCCGAGGAGTCGGATGGGGCGCGGAAGGTGTACAAACTGGCGAAGTCGTCTTTAATACCTCAATGACAGGTTATCAAGAAATCCTTACCGATCCTTCCTATTATCAGCAAATTGTCACCATGACCGTTCCGCATGTTGGCAATACTGGCATCAACCGAGAAGATATCGAATCTCAGCGAATCTGGGTTGCGGGCTTTGTGGTTCGGTCAGTTAGCCCGATTGTCAGCAATTGGCGCGAACAGGGCAATCTGGACGACTATCTCAAAGCACAAGGCGTCATCGGTCTATCCGAGATTGCGACACGTGCTTTAGTTCGTCATATTCGGGAACAAGGGGCAATGCGTGCGACCATAGCTCACGGTGACGAAGCGCAAGACGAAGCTACGCTGATTCAAATGGCAAAGGATGCATTAGATATGTCTGGGGCGAATCTGGTCGAT
>JANQRM010000026.1 GCA_028284565.1 Anaerolineae bacterium
GAAACATATATCCCGCTTAGCCTCCAATAGCGTTTTGCTAGTGTTTCTTACAATAGGCAAATGCTCAATATCTTCATCATATTGATGTAGAGTACAATCTTAAGACAAGGATGACAATCTTTTTTGGATATTTTAGAATAGAGGAAAATATACTCATATAGCCCCTACGGGGTTTCAACACATATCATTACCCTCACTCAAGAGCAGTTCTCTTACATTACTGAAATTCTTACACCCTAATGGAAATAAGATTATTACTCCTGTCAAGTATCAAAAAATTGAACAAATTAAGAGGAATTAGAAAATGTGCCATTGTTACAAAAGAGGGGATACACTCTATGAAATCACACGAGACTACAACTGAAGTGACCCCATAAAACTGGACACAAAAATTGATAAAATTAGTGAACAACGTCAAGTTGTTGCTCATGATAATGATACTCGAATTCTTCTGGTGTCAAGTATCCCAATGACGAATGGATGCGCTTTTTCATGTAGACATCCTCAATAAATTGACCAATACGTTGATAAGCATCTTCAAAGTCATCGTATTCAGACAGGTCAATTTCCTCTTCTTTCAAGGTACGAATCAAGCGTTCAGCATAGCCATTCTCGCGTGGCTCACCGACACTTGCCATGCTGATTTGTACCTGATGCTCTCGGAGCAAGTTGACATAATCCCAACAAGCGTATTGCCAGCCCTGATCGGAATGATGGATGCTTGGACAGTGTGTTTGTAAGGCGCATTTCAAAGCTCCTATGGTTAAAGACTGTGCATCTAAATTGCGGCTCAGTTGCCAGCCACGAATGGCACGAGTATAGACATCCATGATGACTGCCAGATAGACATGCCCACGACCCAAGTGCACATAGGTGATGTCCGCAACCCAAACTTGGTCGGGATAACTGATGACCAGAGACTGCACCTGGTTAGGATAACGGGCATAGCTATGTTGGCTATTGGTGGTGCGCGGTTTGGCTCGCTTGCGCTTTTGACTTAAGCCCATTTCACGCATCAAACGTTGCACCCGTTTATGATTGACCTGCCAACCTTCGCGCTGCAACATCTTCGTGATACGGCGATAACCATAAGTGACCCATTCAGCCGCTAAACGCTCAATCGCTGCCCGCAGTGCCACATCATCCGATGCTTGAGATTGGTAGTAGATACTACTGCGCGGGCAATCTAAAACATCACATATCGTCTTTACCGGATAATCCTCTTGCAAACTCATGACCACTTCCCGTTGCTTTTCGAGCTTGAGGTCAAGAGACTGGAGGCTTTTTTTGCAATTTCCAGTTGCATGGTTATGCGTCCCACCATTCGTTCTAGTTCGGCTATCTGTTCGGCTTCCTCATTGTTTTGCGGCTTCTCAAAAGCATGGGCAGCATTTTCTAGAAACTGTTTCTTCCAATTGCCAAATTGCTGAGCACTTAACTGATGCTCACGACAGACTTCTGCTTGACTTTTCTCACCTGTGAGTACCGCTAATACCAATTCAGCTTTGAATTCTGCGCTAAAACTGCGCCGTTTTCTTTTACTCATGTTACCCTCCTTATTGAACACAGTTTACTTCATTTAGCTCTGTGTCCAAATTTTGGGGTGCAGTACAAACATTTCAATAGCGCGCGTTCACCAAATAGTTACTA
>JANQRM010000040.1 GCA_028284565.1 Anaerolineae bacterium
CCCCAACTTGGAAGTGATGCTCATTAACATCCACACACAAATCCGTGAAGTGGGCGACTTTATCCCAGAACAGCCACAAGAAACACCCCAATCTATCCAAGTTATCACTGAAGCGATGGAACGGGCGGGGATGCGGATTCCGAATGTCTTGCAATTTACGCCTGATGGCACGCGCTTGATTGGGATTAACTTTAACGGACATATTGAGATTTACGACTTACTCATTCCGTATTCGGCGTTGTCTGACGATGCTACCGCGACGGCACAAGGTTTTGAACCGACTGCTGTCAGAGTTTTAGCTCTACAACCCACAGCGACCACAGGCTTTGATGTGTTGGGTGAACCGCGTCCGACAATTACTCCAACCATCACACCGACACCTCCTGCGACCATTGCCGCCACATCCTCTGCACCAGAACGCAGTCAAATTGTGAATGTGTGTCCTGTGGAACGGGTGTATACGATGGATGATTTACCGCCGCCGTGGGCAGTGAATGGGAAGATGCTCCTGCGTAGTCGGGATATTCCGGGCAATCCGATTCGTGTTCTGCAACCGGAAACAGGTCTTGTCGCTATTGATGATAGCGTGTTGGATTGTTCCAATTGCACCTTCTCGTTTGATATGAACTGGGTGGTGCAACGTAACGCGACTGGGGTGATGGTGTCGCGTCCTGATGGCAGTGATGTAGTGAATCTGATTGACCTCATTCCTGCAAGTGCGCCGGAAATCTTCGCGCCTCGTGCCGATGGAACGCGCGTTTATCTGGCGGGTGAAGACCGCGACTTGCTCAATATGGAATGGTTCGACCTGAGTACCTTGCAATATCAATTTGAAGTCTATGACACGGCTGATGATCGACAGGGCGCAATCCGCTATACCCAACGCTACAATGCCGCAACAGGTGAGTTCTCGCCTCCATTTCGTCCAGAGGGATTCGATCCTATCATCATTGATTATCAATCACCCACCACCTTCACTGCACAACCCGACCTTGACCCGCATTATGTCGTGGTTCGTCTTAGCTTCAGTACCGGGCAGGGTAGGGGATATAAATATTACTTGGTGGATGAGCGTACCCAAGAGGCGACTTACTTGATGCGTATCTCGAATGAAGGTAACCCTGAATTCCGTTGGCATCCGCATGGCGATGCACTCTATTTCCGTTATGTGGGGGCTGGGTCGGATGAATGGTATCGACTGGATACCACCACTGGCGAAATCGGCTTACTGGGACTTGCGCCGGGTGGAGTTTGGTCACGTGATGCGAAGTTGCGCTTTGGGCAGTGGTTCTTATCCACCGAAGAACGGCAAGCACGTGAAGAGGCAGGGGACATCACGACTCTAGTCTATGTATGGAACAGTGATACAGGTGGCATTACGCGCTTCTGTGTCCCGCAATATACTGACCTGAGTACCTCCTCTGCCATTTGGTCGCCTGATAATCGCTACCTGCTGTTTGATGGAAGCTATACCATCGAGAATGAAGATGACACGGTGACGACGATTTCCAATTCGCTTCTCTTCGATAGTCTGACAGGTTATCTGACGGAATTCACATCTGAAACGCTCGATTTGATTGTGTGGATGGAGGACTAATCATGTTGCAACGGCTGGTTCTCCTGTTTATCTTGTTAGTTGGTGGCATGGGCTTGTCAGTGGCGCAGGACGACATCGACACGACGATGCAGACCGTGTTAGATATGGATGTATTCGTCACGACGCAGGACTTGAGTTCCCTACGGATGGGACCCGGCACAGGTTTTGACCGCTATCTGGTTGTCCCGCCTGCCGTCACGATTCCTGCCATCGGACGCTCGGCAAATGGTCGGTGGGTGCAAGTGATTTATGAGAATCAACGCGGGTGGATTGCGTCCTTTTTGTTGGTGTGGTCGGGGGATTTCCTCAGCTTGCCGATTGATGGCATAGCACCTGAACCGTTTGTTCGTCGCACCACAATCGTAGCGAATACGACGGTGATGCGAGACACACCTTTATATCGAGATGCCGTTGACCCCTCGAATTATGTAGGTAGTCTCCCGCCCGGCACGGAAGTTGAGATTGTGGCAAGGCTAGGGGATTCGGGTTTCCGACAATATCAGATTCTCTACAATGGACAGACCTATTGGGTCGGGTCATGGAATCTCACTTTAGAACGTGGCGCGACTCCTAACGATGCCCTCAACACCGTCTATCGCTTCCCTTATGGACGCTTGCGCTCCACAATTGGTAATCAAATCAACAGCGGACAAAGCCGACTGAATTCGATTAGCAGTATTTGGTCGAGCTTGTCGCAAGGGCGCAGTATCTCCTGTGCGAATATCCCACAGCTACTTGGTCAAGTGAATGTGCCGATTACGGATTTGGATTTTGAACCCGCATTCGCACCTTTAACCATCGCGCTCCAAGCGGGATATGACAGCACCAATACCGCTATCACCTTGTTTGAGGATGCCTGCAACCAGACGGATGCCTTTTTAACACAGGATGATATTGATACCGCTTTTGCCGAAATTGACAACGCCCAACGCAATTACAATGTTGCCTCATCCATCTTATCAAGCCTCCATGCCAACGACCCATTTTCTAATTAATGAAAGGAAATCTCATGACCCTTCGTAAAACGCTTTTGTTACTCATCATCTCATCACTGCTACTCGTGCTTCCGGTGCTTGCTCAGAATGACGAGGAAGACGAACTCGAATGTCTAGCTTTTGAGGACTCATCAACGGAGATTCGCCGGAGCTACTATATGGGCGAAGCCTTCGCCTACGTGCAAAATGGTGATTATTCCGCCGCCATCATCAGCTATCGGTGTATTATTGAGCAGATTGATGAGAATTACATTGATGCCTATCTCAACCGCGCTGTCGTGCATACCATTCGTCGCTCCTATGACCTTGCGATTGAAGACTACGACATGGCAATCTCGATTGACCCCAACTTCGCACCTGTCTATAACAATCGCGCAATTGTCCATACAGCTCGTCAAGAGTTTGAAGAAGCGATGGCAGATTACAACCAAGCTCTCGACATCGATCCAAGCTATGCTTTCACTTATAACAATCGAGGTGTCCTCCATGCGTCGATGGGTGACTATGAATCCGCAATGGCAGATTTCCAGCAAGTTATCGAACTCGGCAATCTGGATGAAGCCCTAACTGCGCTCAAAGAACGTCGTGAAGCCCAAGCGAACAACCAGCAATTCAACGGTGAAATCCCTGAATATGATGTGCGTCTGACTCGTGTCTATGCGCTGATGGGGATGATTGATGCTCAACGTGCGTTGGAAGATTTGGATGATTATCTCTTGTTGGCAGGTGGACGCGCCGACCCACGCCTCGAAAATGCCGCCGGAAGTCTTGCCTCCCGTTTCCAATTCGACCTGCGCTTTGATGACACTTGGGTACTTGTGGCAGACTTCATCGGGGACGAGTAGGGGGCAATCGTGAAAATTAAACTCACCCTCTGCCTGCTCCTGTTAATGAGTCTCATCATTGGTGTGCAGGCACAAGAGGACACGGAAGAACCCGACCCCTGCGAACCCTTTATCGTGCAGGAGGACTCGCTCGCCTACTTGGTGGGGCAGGGGGATGTTTACTTTACTCAGGGGAACAATGCCCGCGCTATCATCCTTTATACTTGCGCTTTAGAACGGGATGGTGAATTCATCTCGGCGTATATCAAGCGGGGCTATGCCTACTATGCACAGCGCAATGATGACCTCGCGCTGGATGATTACAATGTCGCGTTGGAATTCGATGATAGCAATGTGGATTCCTATATCAATCGTGGGATTCTCTATCTCTCACAAGGACGCTTTGGGCTTGCACTAGCGGACTTCGACCTTGCGATTGCTTTATCACCAGAGAGTGCGATTGCCTATAACAACCGGGCGGTGGTTCATGCGATTGAAGGCAACTATGACTTCGCACTTGGGGATATTCAAATCGCCATCGAACTCGACCCCGACGACCCCAAGCCACATGCCACCTTAGCAATGATCTATTCGGCATTGGCTAACGAAAGCTACGCGCAATTCCAGACGCTCTCGGAGTCTCCGCAACGTTTTCCGGCTGGAGATGCGGATGTCGTCTTGAATGCCTTGCGCTTGAGTGTCGAAGCAGGCACGTTTGATATTTGGCTTCCCGCATTGAGTCGGGCAGGGTAGGGCATGATGAAATACCTACGACTTGGCGTTGTCCTATTCCTCCTTATCGGTAGTATGGTGTTATCGTCTGCCCAACAGGAGCAAGGTGTGGTGAAGTTGCCATTCTCTGCTGGGGGATTGTATGATTTCAACCCGCTAGTATGCAAGGATTTTGGTTGCTCATCACAGGTTGAGTTATGGAATGACTTGCTCTTTCCGCGCCTCTTCGCCATCGACCACACAATAGCCTACTACACGGCTGGCACATTTGAGAATAACGGCTTGGTGCAATCGTGGGTTTTCTCGGAGGATAACACCCGACTCACACTGAACTTGCGTGATGATGCTTTATGGTCAGATGGACAACCGATCACGGCTTATGATGTACTCTATGCCTTGCAATGGAATGGGCTTGTCTTTTCTGATGTCCGTACTGAATTTGCACAGCATGTCGATGGGGTACGTCCACTTGATGACTTTACAATTGAGCTGACCTTGAATCAAGGAGATTGTCGTTGGCTCTCTCGGCTTGATAATTGGGTTGCGCCGGTGCATCAACACCTGGGGGGTTACGAAGCCCAAGCCCGCGCCTTCTTCGATACAGAAGCGGACTCGGCTGAACAATGGGAAGCATGGTTAGATACGCCGTTGAGTGTCGACTTGGCAACCCACATCCTAAGTTCCATTGCACCACCCTTCAACATGGCTGAGGATTATATCCTCAATGGTGAACAGATTGTTACAGGCGGACGGTATGAAGTTGCCTTCTATGACCCCGTCAGTGAACTGCAACTCCTGCCACGCCGAGAGGGACCGCTTATCCATTTTGCATTGGATCAGTATGCCGGATTGAATCTATCACGAGCATTCACCTTTGATGATAGCTCCGCCGTCTATACGAATGTGCCATTGTCAGATGTGCAACCGTTGACTGTTGCTGAAGCTCAATTCGCGCAACTTGTGAGCAATAGTTGGGTCTCGTTGCAATTCAACTTTGCTGACCCGCGCAATCCACGACCCGGCTTCGACTCGGAAACAGGTGAACCCCTTGAGCAGGGTATTCATCCTGTGCTGGCTGACTCCCGTGTTCGTGAAGCCATCGCGCTTGCTATTAATGTCGAATCAATTATTCAAGATGACCTTTTAGGACAAGCCGTGCGCTTGCCGGGCAATATCGTACCGACCTCATGGGCATACGATGAGACTCTAGATTTTATGGCTTATGATCCCATCCGTTCGGAAGAACTCTTACACGAAGCTGGCTGGCATCAAGTCGGCAGACAACTCATGCGGGAATGTGTTGATTGCCTCCACGCAGAAGAGGGGAGGGGATTGGTCTTGAGCATTGGTGTTCCCGATACACTGCCTAATGGCTCAGGGATTGCGAACTCTATCGTTCAGAACTTGTTGGACGTGGGCATCAATGCAGAAGCAGGCTTCTTTGATACGGGCTCACCGTTCTCGCAATCTTTCGATTTGCTCTTGCAGAGTTATGACAACACCTATCCCGCGAGGCGCGACTATGCTTTCTTAGCCAGTCGAACAACAGACCGATTTGCTGGAAGTCGATCGAATTACATCTCCTATTATAATGATGACATCGTAGCCTTGTATGACGAAGCGGTAGATATCCAGAATTGCAACCTTGAAACTCGTCGAGACCTGTATCAGCAAGCACAACAGCTTTTCTTAGATGACCTTGTGTTCGTGCCACTCTATGCACCAACGACGACTATCGCC
>JANQRM010000094.1 GCA_028284565.1 Anaerolineae bacterium
TTCATCAGTCAGGGCAGGATTACCGCCTTTGGGAGGCATGTCCAGTCCAGTGGTGTTGTTTGCATCCCAAATGGGGCGACCTATTTTGATGAAATCCACTAGCTCCTCATCGGTTGAGGATTGGACGAATTCACTGTCCACCAAGTCTTTTCCAAGATTGGGAATCCCACGTGCATCTTCGCCATGACAAGCGACACATTGGATAAATTGTGCCTCACCCAATAACACGACTAAGGGATCGTATTCGCTGTTATTTGTGTCTGTTTGGTCGGTAGATGGTTGTTCTGTCGATTCTTCCGTTGGGGCATCTGATGGCATTTCTGTTGGAGGCACAGGACTCGGCGTGTTAGTTGGTAGCAATGGAGTAGCCGTTGGCGGAAGTGTTGCTGTCACAGGAACCGATGTTTGTGTCGGAAGTGGAGTGGCGGTCGGGACACTCACCGCAACCTCCGGAGGTTGAGTGTCTTGTTCTTGGGGTGCGAGAGGTCGTCTGTCCGATGCGATAAGGATAAAAATGATCACAATAATGACACCAAGAATTGCACCAGCGGCATTATCCAATTGGTCAGCCTGTGATTGTTGTGTGGGTTGTGACATCGTGTTTACCTCTTGCTCTGTGTAGATAAGTTTTATTCATCATCTTCCGAATTCATGTCCATATCGTCTGAATTCATATCCATACCCTCCATCTCTTCTCCATCCGGCATAACCACCTCTTGTTCAAAGGTTTCTTCGATTTGTGTGCCATCTGCTAAGGTTGCCCTAATCGTGACATCCCAGCGTCCTGCCATTGTCCAGCGGATGGGTAAGGTATATAGTCCGTCCATTCCGGTATCCGTCTCAGCATTAATTGGCATCATCTCATGGTCTGGCATGTTGCCAATTAGGGAAATAACCGCATCGTTTATAGGTGTTCCTTCGTCTGTTTGTAGCATCACGGTGACTGACGCATCACCAGCCAGTGCTGGATTAGTCTCTGGCATGTAGTGAATAACGGTTTCTAAACCAGCCATCGCCTCATGATCCATTGCACCTGTATCTGAACCACTTTGGTTAATGATGCTATCTTGAGAAATTGCTCCCACATTGAGTTCAAATTGTTCCGTAGCAGTTCCTTGATCGTTTGGCAACGTAACGGTAACATCCAAAATCCAGCCACCACCCATCGTCCAAACAAATGGAATCTCATATACACCGTTTTCGCTATCAGAGGTTTCACCATCTACCGGAATCATGCCTTCGTGATCCATATCACCATGCACAGCAACAAGCGCATCATCTACTAGAGAACCATCTGCGTCGGTCACAGTTATCAACAGCATAGTCTCACCAGCCGTTGGCGGGTCAGGGTCAACTCCCAATTCAATTGTTAAGTTATCGAGTGTGGGAGTCTCGGCGACTTGTGTGCCGCAGGCGACCACGAGCAAACCGAGCAACAAAAGCAGTAACTTCCTCATGCTTGTTTCCTTTTGAGTGAAATGGGGTGATTGAACAAAATCATTGCCAATGCTAAGGGGACAACAATCCACAACACCAATCCGATAATAAGGAGCGGTAAGAGAAATGTCCCATATTCTTCGGTTGCGAACATACCAACAGGACCCAAGACTTCGAGGTTGGCTTGCAGATTTAGGATTGCCGCCATCTTGTACATTTGGAGTGGGTTGATGACTGCTACCCAGAAGAGTGTGTGAATAGGCATCTGCGTGACAATGCTTGCGCCCATAATGCCGAGGTCACCCACGAAAACGAGCAGTAGCCACATCAACAAGGCACTCGTCAAAGCAGTAGTTGCCTTCTTAATGAGGGTGGCAAGTAGAAAGCCAAGACTCAACATCCCCAATGCTAGCAAACAAGCAAAAATGACCATACTCAAGTATCCCAGAGGGTCTGTAGCTTGTCCTTGCAGTGCCAGAGCAATTCCCGCTAGACCAAAGCCAAGGACTAATGTTGCAAGTAGAGCAAAGCCCATCCCCAAATATTTACCAATGAGGACTTCGCTATGATTGACAGGCTGTGCGAGTAAATAGCTTAAGGTTCCGGTCTCTCGATCATTGGCTAGTCCAGATGCGCCGACAGTCAATCCGATGAGCGGGACAAATAATAAGACCAGATTGATAAGGCTGGCGGCGGTTCGGCTATAACTTGCCATCCGCAGTTGGGAGCCACTTGGTTGCGCTAAGAGCGACAAAGCAAGTGCTAAACCTGCAAAGGCGAGGGTAAAGAGCAGAAACCAACGATTACGGAGCGAATCACGTAATTCTTTGTGGGCAATGGTTAAAATATTTTGAGTATCCATAAAACTACGCTTTCAACTGAGATACGGCGAAACTATCGGCAATCTCAAAATCTTGGATGGGAATTTGTCCATTTTCTAAGAGTTGCAATACCGAGAATTTAGGCTGGTCCGTAACATTGACATAGACCGCCGCGCCATTTTGTACATAGGTAAATCCGTTGGTATCCAATAACTTGTGGACATCAGGTTGCTGACTATCAGCAATTTCAATACGAAGCCATTGACGCAGTCCGAGTTCGGCAGATAAGTCGGCTGGGGTGAAGTCTTTGGTGAGCTTACCATCCACCAGCATCAAGACACGATTTGCCAGCGCAGTCACTTCCTCAATGCGATGTGATGTGAAGATAATCGTCTTGCCTGCATCATTCAGGTCACGAATCATCTGCATGAAATCGTATTGGGCGCGGGTATCAAGGCTGGCGGTTGGTTCATCCAAGAGCATGAATGGTGGGTCAGCGAGCAAGGCAATAGCTAGAGCCAAACGTTGTTTCAGCCCACCGGAGAGTTCATTAACCCCTTTGCTTTGATGGTCGGTCAATTGGACTTTTTCTAGCACTTCTCCGATACGTTCAGCAGGAGTCTTTTTCAAGCGAGCATAGAACGCCAGCGTTTCCAGTACTGACATATCGTAGAAGGCGAATTCCTGTGGGACATAGCCTACCAGTCGGCGTGCAGATTTCCCTTGTTTTTGGACATCAATCTCGTTCAAGGTAAATTGACCCTCAAAGGAGTGTAAGCCTAACATACACCGGAGAGCTGTGGTTTTACCTGCGCCATTCGCACCCCAGAAGGCAACAGATTCGCCTGCTTGGATAGTAAATGACACGTCATCGAGAGCGACCACTTTGCCAAATCGTTTGCTAATTTGTTTTGCAATAATCATGAATCTGTGTCCTTCAAACTTGTGCGATGAAATGCTTGTCCTTGTCGTCTTGTCAGGACAAACGGCAGACTGCCAATGAGCATTAAGATGAGCGAAAAAATAAATAATTGTGGACTGACCGAAGCCCCCGATGAAGAAAGCTGGGAGATGCTATATTGGGTTAAAGGTGCATCGTCAATTAATTTCGGTTCTGGGCGTATCGAGGGGAAAGCGGCGGCGGCAAAGTCGATGGCTTGGGAAGCGGGACTATAGATAAAAAAGCGTAAATTCGGATATGCATCCGATAGATTCTCGAATAATTTTTCTGAACGATAGGGCATGTCCCCCACACCATCGCTATTCGAGTCGTAGCCAACATAATCGCTCCAATAATTGCCAATGCCATCTTGTGTCCAGATATTGCCTTGTAAATCGCCACGTCCGCGTGTGCTAGCTTGCTGAATATTTTCTAAAAATGAATTCAACTGGAAAAGATTCCGTTCAACGGAGGGTTGCATAATCACGCCCAAATCGTTGTAGGCGAGGAGGTTGTCTTGAAAGAGGTTGTTGCCTTCATAACGAGAAGGCGAATTATCGAGATAAATACCTGCACGATTACCCGATAAGACATTCCCCGTGACGACCACTTCATCCATATCTTTGAGGGCAAGACCATAGCCACTGGGTCCATGATTGTTTGATAGAACATTGTCTTGCATCGTCAGACCCTGTGAATACATCATGTACGTACCAACGTGGTTATCTTCAAATTGATTCCCGTTGACGGTTGCATCACTGCTATACATGAAGTGCAAACCATAGCGGTTGTTATGGAAATTGTTGTTGAGGATGTTGATACCATCGGCATACCAGATGAGCGTATCGCGGGTGTTTTCAATTTCGTTACCCTCAAGGGTGACGTTGTTACTGAACCACACCCGTATGCCATCGCCCCGTAAGGCAATATCTAAGTCGATACGACCACGAATGATATTGTTCCGCGCAATCCCATTGTCGGCATCAGCAAAATAAATCCCGAACAACACATTTTCTACGAGGTTATCGGCGACGACAACATTATCAGCTTGGATGATAATGCCGGAGTCCTCATGATGCATTTGGGTGCCTGTGTTACGGATTATAAATCCCTCAAAGATGACATCTGGGGCATTGATGATGACGATACTGCCATCACCATTGCCATCTATGACGGGATTATCCACACCGAAGAGCGCAACCGAATGCTCGATATAAAGAGGAGCTGGATAAACGCCACCATGCACTTCGATCGTGTCACCTGCGTCTGCATCTGCGAGCGCATCTTCAATGGTCGCATAAGGACCAGTTGGCGAGACGACTAAAGTCTCTGATTGCGCCACTATAGGCAATGTTAGCGTTAACAAGATACCGATGAAGATGACAACACAAAGGAGGCGATCCCGCCTAAACATGGGACTGCCTCCGTTGATAAACAATTTTGAGGACGATCATAACGAGAGCAATGGCACTGGCGGCAACTGCCAAAAACCATCCCGCTTCGACAC
>JANQRM010000127.1 GCA_028284565.1 Anaerolineae bacterium
GGCAGATGTCAAAGTCGTCTCTCGAAGAGACCAACGCACGAAAATAAAAACCACCCGTGAAATATCTGCTATACAATTAGATAGAGGCATCAAACCTGAAATTATCGCCATTGGGGCAAGTACAGGTGGACCTAGCGCACTCTACCAGTTTTTGAATATGCTTCCCGATGACTTTTCATTGCCTATTGTTATTACCCAACATATGCCGCACGAGTTTCTCGGTGGGCTGGCACGCTGGCTCAAACGAGCAACACCACGATCTGTCACTGTTGCTGGAGACAACATGCCAATACAAGAAGGTCAAGTGTATATCGCACCTGGAACAGCACACTTGACCGTAAAGCGTGAACATGGCGAGTTAATGACCAACTTAGTCAGTGAACAAGGCGATTATCGCTATTTCCCAGCAGTTGATAAACTCTTTGAATCCATAGCTCAAGTTTGTGGTACAGCCAGTATCGGCATTGTACTGACAGGCATGGGGAATGATGGTGCTTTTGGTTTGAGACAAATGAGAATAAAGGGTGCAATCACATTCGCTCAAGATGAAGAAAGCTGTACAGTTTTTGGAATGCCACATGCCGCGATCGAACAAAATGCAGTTGAAGAGGTGTTTTCCTTAACGGAACTCGCACATGAAGTCATAAAGCGGGTATAATAGGAAAAGATTATAGGATACATATCATTAAGGCTCGTAATTCTGACACAGATAGCGTTCATTGAGATGTCCATTAGACACGGAGATGAAGGATGGCTTTAGAAGTTTTATTGGTTGAAGACAGTAAAACCCAAGCAGCACAAATTAAAGAAACACTTGAAAGCGTGGGACTTCGTGTACGTATTGCATATGATGGCCCCGATGGACTAAAAGAAGCCACTGATAATCCACCGTCATTGGTGATTTTGGATGTCAAGTTACCATCCATGGATGGTTTTCAAGTCTGCCGTCGTCTCAAGCGCAATCCGGTGACTCAAGACATACCGATTATCATGCTAACCGAAAAAGCTGGACCCAAAGCAACAATGTCGGGTCTGCGCTCTGGGGCAGATGATTATATCCCCAAAGATATTTTCGCCTCAGAGCATTTGATTGACACTTTGCACGAATTAGGTATTTTAGAAGATTAACGCGCCAATTGGAGAGCAGGCGAGTATGACCGAAAGCGTAGCAGGACCTTATAAAGTTCGTCCTCCTGTCATGTCGGTACAGGTGGAAGATAGTATGGATATTATGATCGTGCGGGATACAACTCGTCGCGCATCATCGTTGCTTGGTTTTTCGCCTGCTCATCGCGCTCAACTCGCCAGTGCCGCTGCTACACTCGCCGAACTTGTCCTCAAAACTGGAGATGCTCATACTATTCATCTGAATGGAGTTGTAGAAAGGGTAAAAGTCGGGCTACAAATATCGGCTGAAACACCATGGTTAGAGGGGGTGTCAGCGAACAATGTCATGATTGCCCTCCAATCCAAAATGGGGGATTTGGTGGATGAAATTCATTTGAAAGGTGATGCACCACCGAGTATTTTAATGGTCATGTGGTTAGACGATTCTGATTCGCGTGCGTCATGATACCAACGACCTCTCAGACACTACCGATGCTGACGTTCTCAATAGATAAGCAACGTTATGCTATCTCAATTGAAGATGTGATTGAGGTTGCCTCCATAGTAGAGATTGCTTCCATCGCAGATTCACGTCCAGAGTTATTAGGCGTGGTCAACCGACATGGTGATGTCTTACCCTTACTCGATTTGCGACAATTACTAGGTCTTGAAAAGACAACAATTGATAATTCCACATTGTTTATCGTCACTCAATATAATGAACAATACTTAGGATTAGTCGTGGATGACGTCCATCAGGTGGAATATATTGAGCAATCTGTGTTCAAATCAACTGTGGGTGCAGGGGCGATTGTGCAAGAGGTGGCAACTATGAGCGATCACTTGCTTCAACGAATTAATCTAGCTCCGCTCATCAACGACTATGTGGCAGGGACAAATCACGCAAACAGAGCATGACAAAGGAAAAGCAAGTCAATGGTTAATGGGCGCAAAGAGCGAATCCTGCTCGTCGCAAAAGATGAAGAGCTTCGGAATATGTTGGTGGATACCCTCAACCATGGAGGCTATTCCACTGTCGAATCCAACACCTTTGAAGAAGCTCTGAGTGAGATTCTGTTAACAGATTTTGATCTCATAGTGACCGAAGCCGAATTACCCGATTTAAGTGGAATGGACTTGCTGGCGGTTGTCGGGGGTTTACGTCCCGGTGCGCGTGTCATAGTGATTGATGACGACCTCTCAGCCAAGAGTGCGGTGGCGGTCTTTCGCCTAGGGGCGGTAGATTATCTCTATAAGCCCTTAAATATGACTTTCGTATTGATGCAAATTGAGCGTCAACTTGAATTAAAACGTCAACTCGACCAACTCTCGGAACCGTCGGAAAAACCCTCGTCATCCGAACCTGCACGAGACCGTGCCAAACGTCTCGACCCAACCACTCGTCCTGCCGCCT
>JANQRM010000128.1 GCA_028284565.1 Anaerolineae bacterium
AACCCATAATGCCAGTCTCAGCGAGAACATTCAAGTAGTAATTATGGGCATGACCGAGGGCTTCAGGCCAGTTCATAAGGCGATATGTTTCGTAGGCGATTTCATAGTTACCTGCACCTACACCGAGAGCCGGGTTCGCCTCTACCATACGTAGTGCCGCCTGCCAGTGGGCGAGCCGCTCCACAATGGCGTAATTTGCAGGTGTGATGTCTACCCCTCGTACATCACTGACATTGAATGTTTCCGCAGTAATGCTACTGAGTCGTGTTGCTATGGATTGAGGAATCGCGTCCGCAGCCCATAATGCAAGCACCAAAGCAAGACCAGCCCCTACCAGCGCGATTCGTTGCCACCACTGCCTCGGCAACATGAAAGCCATTACCGCAACAGACGAAGCAAAACCAAGCCATGCACCACGACTCCAGGACATATAAAGCCCTGTAACCATGAGCAGACTCAAGCCGCCATACATAAATGTCACCATCACGGCTTTAGTCGGAATCCGCCGTGAGATGCGCCAGTGATCCCACAAATGAAGTAAATGTGCAATTGCTGCCATCATTGCAATTGGGGCGAGCAGTCCCATGAATCCGCCGAATGGATTAGGCTGCCCAAAAGTCCCAAAAGCGCGGAAGTAACGTCCTTCAACGAGTAAGTGTAAAGCGCCGCTACCGCCAAAAAATTGGTAAATGCCGATTATCGCGTTCGCTGCCCCGGCAAAAGCAAGAAACAAAACGAGGGTGTGCCACTGAACATTGGGAAAAAGGTCAAGCACGATAATGACTAGCACCAAGACCTGCACCCATTTGAGCCACTCGCTAAGCCACACAGTCAGCGAAAAAGCACTGAATGCAGTCGCTGTCAGAGCGAGAAGAAAACCACCGACAAATAAAAGAACGGGGGAAGATTGTGGACGCGGTAGCGTTCGGTCAGTTGCAATCTTGTATATGAGCCATGAGAAGAGAAGAGCGGCTAGCAAAAGCTGGCCTACATCGGCAGGAAACTGACCAGGAGCTTCTGTTGCAATTAGAACACGTAATGGAGCAAGAACGAGCATGATGCCCAATAGATTGCGTGGTCCTATCAGGCTGAGTACAGCGACCACAACCAGTGTAACAAAAACTCCCGTTACAGTGGTCGGCTGGGTTATGATGAGGATGGAAGCGAGGAAAGCGATGAGTCCCCATACAAGGGGATCAACACGCTGCCGATAGGGTAAGACCATACTCAGGCTTCGACCAAGGTCCTGAAGTATTCGATGGTTTCTTCGAGGCCCTTCTCAAGCGGAACCTGTGGTTCCCAATCCAGAACATCTTTCGCACGAGAAATGTTGGGCTGGCGACGTTGTGGGTCATCCTCAATGCGCTCGGTGGGTTGGTAGATTACCCCACCTGGATTACCCGTGATCTTGTTCACTGTTTCTGCAAACTGACCAATAGACAATTCGTTGGGGTTCCCGATATTCACAGGATAGATGTAGTCTGAGTGGAGGAGCAAATTAATACCGCGAACCAGGTCGCTTACATACTGGAAGCTGCGTGTTTGCTTGCCGTCACCGTAGATGGTCAGTGGCTCACCCTTGAGGGACTGAACAATAAAGTTCGGCACAACACGCCCGTCTGCCATGTTCATGCGTGGTCCGTATGTGTTGAAAATACGCACGATACGAGTCTTTACGCCGTATGTGCGGTTGTAGGCCATCACCATTGCCTCGGAGAAGCGCTTGGCCTCATCGTAGACACTACGCGGCCCATATGGACTAACATTCCCAAAGTATGCCTCAGTTTGGGGGTGTTCTAATGGGTCACCATATACCTCGGATGTAGAGGCAAACACAACTCTTGCGCCCTTCTTCCGTGCAATTTCTAGGCAGTTATAAGTTCCGTAGGACCCAACACGGAGCGTTTCTATCGGAAGCCTCAGATAATGTGGCGGACTTGCCGGGGATGCAAATTGCAAGAGAGCATCAACATCACCTTCGATGTCGAACGGCTCAATGATGTCAATTTGACGAAACTCGAAGTTGGGGTTATCTGCAAGGTGCTGGATGTTGTTTGTGCTGCCCGTGACTAGGTTATCTACAGCAATAACCTGATGCCCATCACTCAAGAAGAACTCACACAGATGGGACCCTATAAAGCCAGCACCGCCAGTGACAATTATGCGCAACGTAACACCCCTTGTGTCGGAATCGTCCAAAACAGATCGGAGTTTACCACAAGAAACGAGGGCGCGGTATGTCGCTTATATAGTGTTATTGTCAAGACACTGTGGCAACGCCAGCAAAAACATAAAGATAATGGCAAGATCAACGACAAACACGCTGTTGTCAACAAGGCCGTGACCCAGGAGGTTTATCATCGCGCCGGCTGACCCAATAAAAATCCCAAGCAAAAGCCCCTTGTTCGTTGCTGAGCGATACAATTGGGTAATCCTACGCCAAAACGCAACCTGTAACCAAGTGAAAATGAATACACCGGCTAGGCCAAGTCGCGTCCAGAA
>JANQRM010000148.1 GCA_028284565.1 Anaerolineae bacterium
ATCTGGAAGGAACGACGGGCGCGGATGAGTTCGCCTTTCAGTCGCTGGCATTCCGCAATATTGAGTTCAATGTTGACGACACGGGAATAATTGCCCACCCGTTGATAAAGATCACGAGCTTTTTCAAAATGGCTAATGCTGTTGTCCAAGCTCCCACGATAGCCATACATGATGCCTAATGTACCTTCAACTAGGGCTTCGTGTTCGTAGTCTTGTTGTGCATGGGTTTCACGCTGGAGCCGACGCATTTGTTTCAGTGCGTCAGTGAAAGAAAGATGATTATCCTGCCAAGCATCGAAGATGGCATTGACACGATCTCGCGTCTCCGATTCAGTGGGCAGAGGCAACTCGCTGGCTGGAGAATGGCTCATATTCTGCATGTCCCGCAATATATTGTGACAAAATTATAACATAGAAAGTTTTGCGGTGGCTACCCTAGCGACATCGTTTGAGCGTTCTAATTGGGAAAAAAGTCCTAATGCTTTGTCAAAATGTTCCTCTGCCTGGTCCGTTTGTTCGCGTTGTGCAAGACTCTTCCCCCATTCAAAATGGGTCTTGGCAAGGTCCGCAATTGCGTTGACTTGCTCATAGGATTCGAGAGCCTGCTGGAAATAAGTATTGGGATCATTACTATAAATATCATCGGGGGATTCGCCAAGTTGTGAGATGATGTTGGCAATTAGGCGGTAACTTTTCCCCAAGTCTTCTGGGAGTTGAGTTTGATGGGCGAGTTCAAAGGCGGGCTTGGCATATTCCCAAGCTGAATCGTAGTTGGTTTCACGCAAGGCAACCATAGCAAGGGTTTCATATACTTCAAGCAGGTGTGAATCGCGTTGTTTCTTGGTTCGGTCATACGCTGTCCAATCAACCTCGCTTAATGCAAGGCATTGTTGGAGGCAGGCTTTGGCAGTTTGCCAGTCAAACAATTCACTCAGGGCTTGTGCTTGATTGAGTAAAGCAACTGTTTGCAAGGGTTCATGATTTAATCGTAGTGCAGATTCATAAGCGAACTCAAAGGCGCGGATCGCACGTCCGAAATCACCTTTTAAGCGCGCAGTGACTCCAACATTGAGGTTACAGGCAGTGACATGTACATGGTCATCCAATTGCTGATATAAAACCTTCGAGCGTTCAAAGGCTTCAATGCTTTCGACTGCTTGTCCACGCTTGCCATAATAGATGCCTGTTCGGGACTCCAAATACGCCAAATCACGGACTCGCTGTTCTGCTTGTGCCTGAGATTTTTGCGTATCCAGAAACGCAAGCAGTTCCTCATCATTAAGTTCGCCTTGTTCCCAGCGATCAAACTCCGTATAGATGAACGTCTCGAATTCTGGCTCTTGTGTTACTTCTACTTCGGCAACGGATTCGGTCATCTGTCAAGTCTCCGTCAGGTTATCCTGTCTTTATCATACCGAAAACTTATCACAATATGCCTTAAGGTTGAGGTAAATTGCCAATCTTGCCGACTTGTGAGATACTGCAATGGTCTTCAATTGTTGTCAAAGGTACACGATGTCGTATCAAGCGAAACGTGACCGCATGGTTGCCGAACAACTACAAGCCCAAGATATCCGCAATTTCACAGTACTACAGGTGATGCGACAAGTTCCTCGTCATCGCTTTCTACCGATTGCGCTTCGAGAACGAGCATATGCCAATGAATATTTGACGGACGATCATCAACTCTATCTGCAATCTCCCTATGAAAACGCACGGATACTCGAAGCCTCAAATTTGCATCCTCAAGATCGTGTCTTAGAAATTGGTACAGGCACAGGCTATGTCACGGCCTTGTTAGCCGAAATGACGGCTTATGTCTATAGCGTCGAGGCGAATATGACGGTTGCATCTCAAACGGGTGATGTATTAAGTCAGATGAATTATGACAATCTTGAGGTCTATGTGGGAGATGGAAGTCAAGGTTTGGCAGATATGGCTCCCTACCAACGGATTGTATGTAATCGCGCTCTACCGATACTACCACGCTTGTTATGCAACCAACTTGACCCCAATGGCGGAACGCTTATTCTGGCGATAGGCACACGGTATCGTCAAACGTTGAAACAAATTATTCGGCAAGGAGATCAATGGGGTGCAAATACCCTGATGAATGTCAAATTTCCCCCACTGTTGGGTCGATATGGATTTGAAGCAGAGGAGAATGATGATGCCAGACGCTAACCCGAGACAACTTCGCTTTGTGTCTGCAGAATATCCAAAAAACGCTTGACCTTACCCCCCCGATCACTTGCTACCAATGCGCCAGAGAGCTTGTTAATTTCAAGTTTGCCCAAGTGTTTCACGAGTTGCGTGATTTGCTGACGCATAATCAGCATCACATCATCCCATGCCACATCATCGGGCAAGTGAGGTTCGCGCATAATACGGGTACTCTCTAAATATGCCATTGCGGGGTCGATATCAGAGAAAACCAATTGGCTTGGAATATCATAACGTACCACGCCAAAGAAATGCTGAACGAGAAAACGAGTACCATTTTCAAGGGCAAAGGCATCGCTCGAAAAGGCTGGGACACGCACCTGGGTGGCGGGTTCACGGGTGAGCAAGACAATCGCGCGACGCATCAAGACTTGCAATTCAGGCATTGTATGGGTGCTATTGGTGGCGGCGAGGAAAACTCCATCTTGTCTCAAAACACGCTTGAATTCTTTCAAAGCGGTATCCGGATCCGGCAGATGATACATCATATGATTCGCCATGATGACATCAAATGAAGCATCTGGATAAGGTAACTGCATGGCATCGGCACAAGCTAATTGATAGTTATCTGCTGGATGACCACTAAGCATACCTACGGAAATATCCATCCCATAATATTCCACATCAGGATATTGTTCTTGCAGACTCATGAAGTATGTGCCTGTCCCACTACCCACATCCAAAACGCGCTCATGTCCCTGCCAATCCACACAAGCGAGTGTCCATTTAGGGAAATCGATTTTCGGCACAGTATATAAATCATGCGTTGCTTGGCGGAGACTCAGATTCTCATGACTTGAATATTGTCGGCGGATCAAATCTGAATCATGGGCTGATGAGGACATGCTGATCCTAAGGCTTTCTATCGCTGTTTAATCATCTCTCAACTATACTACTGCAGGAATATTGTGCAACAGCGCAAAGATGACATCACAATTTTCAAACACAAGGATACCCTATGCTCACTATTGCGGATAGCATAAAAGCTCAGCACCGCTTACAAAACTATCTCCAACCGACTCCCTTAGAGTTCGCACTGCAGTTGGGTGAGCATGTTTATCTCAAACTTGAAAATGTCAATCCCACGCATTCATTTAAGATTCGTGGTGCATTGAATGCCATGCTGTCTTTGGATGAGTCAATCCGGGAGAAAGGGGTGATTGTCGCCTCATCGGGTAATCACGCTCAGGGAGTTGCTTATGCCACGAAATTGACGAACACTCATGCTCAAATTTTTATGCCCAAACACACGCCTCAGAAGAAGGTAGATGGGGTTCGTCTCTACGGTGTAGAAGCTGTCCTATTTGGCGAGAATTATGATGAAGCCGAAGCAGAGGCTCTGCAACGCGCCCAATCAACAGGAAAGCATTTTATCTCGCCCTACAATGACCGAGAGGTGATGGCAGGTGCTGGAACAATTGGCTTGGAAATCGTCGAACAATTGCCCGATGTAGAGCGTGTGATCGTACCTGTGAGTGGAGGCGGATTAATCGGCGGTATTGGGACAGTCCTAAAAAGTATCAACTCAAATATTGACGTGGTTGGTGTGAACGCGGTGTCTGCTCCAGCGATGTACAATGTGTTTCACAGGACTCAAAAACCACAAATCTGGGAGACACTTGCGGAAGCTCTATCTGGGGATATTGAAGCAGGATCAATGACCATTGATATTTGTCAGCGAGTCGTCGATTCTATCCAGCTTGTTACAGAAGAGGACATTGCCTCTGCCATGCGCTGGATGCTTACAAAACAAGGTTGGTTGATTGAAGGGGGTGGTGCAGTTGGTGTCGCCCTCTTGCTAGCGTCAAAATTAGGAGCTGACTCTTGTCCAACAGTCATTGTTATCAGCGGGAGCAATGTTGATGCCACGACAATCGGGCGAATGATGAGTCAAACGAACTAAGCCTCACCGGATTGGGGAAATTCAATCCAGAAAACTGAGCCGGATGAATTGGGGAATTCAGCTCCGACTTTTCCATTCTGACTTTCGGTTAAGTGTTTAACAATCCATAACCCCATACCTGTGCTACTCTCTCCACCTGTTGGACGTGGGGATAAACGGGTAAATTCCTCAAACAAGAGATGCCGTTCATGCTCTGGGATACCGGGACCTTCATCTTCGACGGAAAGACGCACAACCTCATATTGAACGACAGAGTAGACGCGAATTCGTTTACCTTTTGGCGTATATTTCAAGGCATTGCTGATGAGGTTGCTCACCACTTGCACAAGTCGAGACTTATCTGCAAACACAACACCTTCGGCTTGTTCGACATCAATTGCGATAGACTTGTTCTTGGCGGCGATTTCATATTGAGTCACCACATTTTGTATCACATCACTCATTTCGACATAATCTAACTTCAGATTCAATTCACCACTCTGAAGTTCCACCATATCCAAGAAATTCTCGATGATATTCTGCATACTCCGCACGGTAAGCGCAATTGTATCGAGTACCTGCTTCACAGGCTTCGACAATTCAACTTGTTCTCGTAACAGGTGCTCTGCCATGCGGATATTGTTCAAGGGGTTTTTGAGGTCATGCGAGGCAATGCGGAACAATTGTCGACGGATATTCTCTGCCGATTCGAGTTCACCAATGGTTTGTTGACGCTCATCCAGCAACTGCTTAATCGTCAGTTGAGTCTGTACCCTTGCCACAACCACGTTGATATCTACGGGTTTGGTGATATAGTCATTTGCCCCTAATCGCAACCCATTGACCACATCTTCACTTTCTGACATGGCAGTGACCAAAATAACAGGGATATTTTTGGTTTTCGGATTTTCGCGGACATGCTTCAATACATCCAAGCCACTCATACGGGGCATCATGATGTCAAGCAAAATCAGGTCAAAATAGCCATCGTCTAACATCTCTAAGGCTGTTGGACCGTCACCCGCCATTTCAACAACATGTTTGTTTTCAAAGATATGCATCAGCAATTGGCGGTTGATCAACTCATCATCGATCACCAGAATTTTTTGCTTTTCATCTTGCGCAGATGCGGCGGTTGCTTCAGACATTCATGTACTCATTCTGCCGTTGTTTAAGGCTGGTACTGATTTAACCCAACTTCCCAAATGTGGGATAATTGGTTTACTATCACACATAGTTATTTGGGAGTCATAACAATACCGCCTTTATTGTAATCGAAATGTTCTCATCTTGCATCTCTTGGAGGAAGTAACTGCACATTTTTAAGCAGGGACTTATCAAACGATGATAAGTGGGCTTCACCTAAACGTTCCAACTCGGCACGGACACGAAAGGAATCGTGTCGCAATTGCTGAACATTCACTCCCTGACACCTATCCGGCAAACGTACCAACCACTGTACACTGCGTTGAAGCATCTTCAGCGCCCCCCGATAATTTCCGCGTTCAATTTGATAGTAAGCCACCCCCACCTGTAAAATCGCACGATAAAGGTCACGAACGGGACCGGACGTTTCTACCCATTCTTCTTCCAATAAATCATGCTGTTGATAGTAATCGCCTGCGTTGAATTGCTTGATACCCTCTTCGGCACGTTCAGGTAGTGGTTTTTGGCATTCACAATCCAATTGTTTCAAGGTGTCGGGGTCAGTGATCCGTCCAAAATCAGCGATGAATTGTTCCATATCGTTGATGACATCTTTAACTGATAGGATGAGTTCAGCACCTTGATCGAGTGCGATTGCTCGTTGAGTCGCGTCATCATTGACGACTGCAATGGGAATACGCCGTGTAGCAGGACTAGCTTTGGGTGTTGTCACGAAATAGTCCCAATTAGATAGACTCGCATCCACAAATATCATGACAACCTGCTCATCAATCAAGGTTTTCATGTAATGAGCTTTATCGGTAAATACAGCTACAACCGTGTGGGATGCTTGTAACGTTGTTTTAACTTGTCGTATCCAACTAGCTTGACCAACAAGAACAATCATCTACTATGCACCTGTCTTCTTGCCCAATCAAAAACGCTCTGAAAATAATTCCAGAGCGTCTAGCGTATCATAATTATGGCATTCTTCACTAGGTCAGGCGGTTGTAGAATTCAACGACCAACTGAATATCAACTGGAACTTGTACCTCTTGGGGTTCCGGGAGATGTGTCACAGTAATCGTGAAGTTGTCTTTATTCACAGAAAGATAGGGTGGATAGTACGGGGTTTGTTCAATCCACTCTGCCACATGAACATTCTTCCGCATCTTCTCACGTAGACTAATTTCATCACCTTCATTGACTTGGTACGAAGGCAGATTGACCCGACTGCCATTGACCAAAATATGCCCGTGATTCACGACTTGGCGCGCCGCCCAGATGGTTGCGCCTAAGCCCCCTTTATAAACGATGTTATCTAAACGGCGTTCCAAAAGGGTCAACAGATTACCGCCTGTGGGACCGGGCATTTGGTCGGCTTTTTTGTAATAATTCCGCATTTGGCGTTCACGAATATTATAGATGAATGCCAATTTTTGTTTTTCATCAAGTTGGATACCAAAGTTGCTCCGGCGCCCAGAACGATATTGCTTCTCGCGTCCATGTTCACCAGGCGGGAATGCACGATTCTCTAAAATTTTTGAGTATTTTGGACGCGGAACGAGCAACTCCCCGAACCGACGCTGAACTTTGGCTTTAGGTCCATTGTAGGATGCCATAGAGTACTTACCTTTTGTGTTAATTTGCTGTACTTGCGACTTTTTAGTTGTAAAATTTGAACAGAAATCGACGAATCATTGTAGGATGTTTATTCAGAATTACTAGGGTCAGTTTCTTCCAAGAAATAGCGTGGAAGGGTGACAGTAAATGTACTCCCCTGATGGAGAACACTATCAACACCAATCATTCCGCCGTGCATTTGGACAATCTCTTTGGATATGGTCAGACCCAGCCCGGTTCCTTTATCATCACCGATATTGGCGCGATGAAATGGCTCAAAAATCAAGTCTGGCAAATATTTGGGTTCAATGCCCGGTCCTGCATCTTCCACACTGAACCAAAAAACCTCATCACTAAATCCGGAAGCAATGATAATTTCTCCATGGGCATCAGAATAGTTGATGGCATTGACCAATAAATTGATGAGAACCTGTTGAATCCGGTAACGGTCTACCACCATCTCAATGGGTGATCCAAGTTGTAAATTTAATCGAAGTGATTTTTCATTCAGAAGGGGTTCCTGCATGATAATCACCTCTTGAATAAGTCTTTGCATCTCCGTCATCGACGCATTGAGTCGGATTTTACCTTGCTCAAAGCGGGTGACATCCATCAACTCTTCTAAGAGATGATTCACATAAGCAGTGACCTGCCCCAATACATTGACGTGTTTATCAATATTTTCAGGTTGCCGTTTCATCATATGCAGTCGCAAATCAAAGCTAGCGAGGGGGTTACGGAGTTCGTGCGCGGCGTTCGCAATAAAACGGTCTTTTTGTTCACGCAATTCTCGCTCCCGACTCACATCACGGGCAACCGCGACGATACGGACAGGCGTATCACCAACTTCACCAATTAAGGTAAAGGTGAGGCTGGCATAAAATTCATGCCCGTCTTTCCGCTGTATCAAGACATCATCGCGCCCCACATTGCCGTTCAACAGTGCTGTTAGCAGATTATCAAACCAACTGACTTGACCCTTCTGGTGCGGACGTATGGGGGTTTGGATGATGGTGAGTTGCTGACCCTTGAGTTCATCAGGAGCATAACCCATCATGCGGTTAAAGGCTGGATTAACATACTGGAAGATGTAATCTTCTAGGTAAAAAATGCCTTCACCTGTTGAATCCAGCAAGGCTTGTAAGCGTTGGGTTCGGTCTTGGACATCCAGTTCTAATTGTTCATTATAGCGCAGTAATTCCTCATTGACTTCGTGGTTTTCAATGGTGGTTGCCAATTGGTGGGCGATGGTTGTCAGCATTTTGATATGTTCATCACTAAAATCGGGGTCATCTGATGAGCGTATGGCAGTCAGGGTCCCGAAATTATCAATAACTGCCACAATCATGGGACGATTCAAATGATCGGTTTGACTCAGCAGATAATTAGGCATCAAGAAATCGTCGCCACCATGTTCATTAGATGCAACAATCGTTTTCTTTAAGTGGTAGGCACGTCCAGCTAAACTACGCTTCCAACGGTCAAAGGTCAGCTCGTGAGCTTCATCAAAATCTTCACCACCAAAAACCATACGAGTAATGATCGACTCGGATTTGTCTAAGGTGATTAATTGCACCTGATTAGCGAGTATGGATTGTGCGACCCGATTAACAATCGCTTGCAATCGCAAGGGTAAATCATCTTGCTGAATCAGCGTTTCAGCCACCCAATTGTGTGTACTCGTTTCTGCAAGTTTGGCAATAAGAATGCTTTCTGCGCGACGACGGTCAGCGATTTCTTTCTGCGACTTTTGATATAGTTCTAAATTATCAATGACGACAGCCACTTGGCGGGCAATCGTTTCTGCTTGATGCTGATGACTATCCGTATAGAAGTGAGGTTCTGCTTTATCTAAGTTGAGAATGCCCAGTGTTCGACCTTGATGGGCAAGTGGCACTCCCATCCATGAACGAATATAGTCCGTTTCCGGAATATGATGCCACAGATGGTAATCATGGACATCATCAATCCGTCGTGTATCTTGGGACTTGATGATCGCTGATGGAATATCGCTAAACTCAACACGCAACCCCGGAATCTGTGATTGTATCGAATCAGGTAATCCTCGACCTGCAAGGTAAATCATTTGATTGGATGAAATGCGTGTGATACTGGCACTGTCATAGGGAACAAGATGTTGAAGATGGCTTAATAATTCATTCAGCACGGTATGAATGTCAAGCGATTGCCCAATAGCAGTAGCAATATTGTTCATGGCTTGCAATTCTTGATTCCGTTTGGCAAGGGCTTGTTCTGCCTCTTTTTGCTCCGTAATAATTGACAAGATAACTAAGAGCTGTTGGGGATAGCCCTGTGCATCTCGGCGAAGTACTTGACGACGATTGTGTATCCATTCCCATTTGCCTTCTTGAGACTTAGCCCGATATTCCATACTGTCTGAATCAGCCTCAATGAGATTCTCTAAATTTTCCCATTTTGCTTTGACCCAATCCACATCGTCGGAATGAATGATTTGATAACGAAAACCCGGAGTTCGGAGTAAATCTCGGTTGTAACCTAAAAAGGGACGATCATTCAGATAATCCGATTTCGGCGGGTCAAGCGAGATGATGAGGAAGGCATCAGGTGAATTTTTTGCCAAGATACGAAAGCGATTTTCGCTTTCCAAGCGTGCCGCTTCAGCCCGTTCGCGTTCTGCAATTTCATCTTGTGCGCTTTCATAGAGTAAGGCGTTTTCCAATGCAACGGCGACTTGGTTAGCAAAAGCTTCTAAGTGATATTCATGCTGTGGTGTAAAGAAGTCTGGGATTCGGCTGTTGAGGTTAATGAAGCCAAGGATGCGATTGCTTGTTTGAATGGGAATGCCCAAATACGATTTTGCCCAAACATCATTCGCATCATCATAGCGACGTTGATGCCAATTGGGGTCGGTGAGGGTATTGGAAACACGGAAGGGCTTGCTCAAAGCAATCATGGTTTGCAAACTCGGCGTATCGAGAGGCATTAATTTCTCATCCAGATTGCCAAATTCGGCTGGATAACCCTGATATCGGATGATTCTGGCTCCGTTTTCTTCCAATTGCATGATATTGATCGAATCGTAAGGGATAATCTTTGGCAGGGCATCGATAATATTATCGAGAATAGCCGATGTACTCAGTTCACGGGATAACATTGTTGCGGTTTCTAGCAGAGCATGAGCCGTTTGATCCGATTTATCGAGAGCAGATTTCGTGAGGTGTACCGTTGCCATACAAAAGATTTCATCAGCAAGCGGTAAGGTGTTCAGAGACAATTCGATTCGATAGGAATGTTTTGAACTTGGATGCAATTGCCCAAACAAATGGTAGGGTAGCGAATCATATTCGATTACGGTTTCTAAGGAGTCGGCTGTGAAAAATGATGACAAGGGCTTGGGTAGGGAATAGTCTGTCTGAAACTGTTGTCGATAAGCAAGGTTCGTGGCAACAACCCTATTTTCTTGTAAAACAAGCAAGGGTGTTGTGACCGAGTCGATGAAGTTTTGGATGTGCGTTAAGGTCTGCAACATACCAATGATTCGTCTTAAGATAGGCTTAAGTTTATTATATCTGAAATTCGTAAATGTAGGGTTGACGTTGCGAGATTGTAAGTAGAAGATTGGGTAAAGAATAGAGCCGTGATAAACTGGATAGAACAGAGCGATTAATAATATTGATGAACAGATTTAATATTGTTCAAGCGAACTTATAACCTAAAATATACGGGAGACAAAGAGTTGAAATTGTTGGGCTTATCTTCATTGACAAGCCCAATATTGTTGGATGATATTAATTAATGGCATCTTCTAATGCTTGTAGGGCAGATTGCTCGGCATCATGGACGGCGAGGAGCTGTTCTTGGATGGCTTCAAAGAGTTCATGTACCGCTTTGTCTTTCATCTTAAAGTCCGTATTGTACTTGTCCTGATAGCCAGCGAGTTTCTGCATCACTTTCCGCAGTTCAGCCGTCTCGTTCTTTTCAAAGGCTTCGTAGCGTTGGTTCATCCATTCTTTCGTCTTTTTGAGGAAGGCAGGACTATCTGGCAAGGCAGTGTTGGCGAGGTCTTGCCATGCTTTGGCGGCTTTGCGATAGTCCTTCGCCACATTTTTAAGCTGAGGATTGTCTAATACTTTGGAGGCTTCAACTAAGAAACTGGCGTACATCAAACGAAGCCCTGCCCCGTCTGACCCATCGAGTGTAATGCCTTCGTGAATGGAACGTAACGTGTCATACAGACCAATACGCTCTTTGAAGACTACATACCAGCCCTTTTTGTTTTTGCTATCTGTCATGAGCTTTGCCCACTTCTTTAACGTGGGTAAAGCAAAGGAAGTGGATGTACCACCCAGATAATCAATCTGCGCTTTGATTCCTGTTTTGATGGCTTTGGGGAGATTGACTTTCCTTTTGCTCGGTTTTAGAAGCATCAGACGATTTTTATCGGAGCCAATGCGTGCGCGAGCAGGGGCAAAGGCTTCCATCGGAACGGTATAGAGTCCATTGGCAAGGTCATCGACATAGACCTCGTTTTCATCGCCACCATAGACACCGACGACATGCAGACCATAGCCTTGCAATTCTTCTGGTAGGTTTTGATGTGGCAGATGGGCTTTATCCACCCAAGCGATAAAGGGTTGTTCCTTGGCAAGGGCATCCATCAAGTTTTCCGTTGCCTTATTTTTGCCAGAGGTTTCAAGGATGTCGTAATTCACACCGACACGGTCACAAATGCCTCTCATAAATTCCACGATATAGTTCCAGCGATGCCGATACCCCAAGGTGATGATGGCTGAGTTACGCGATTTGAATTCCCAGAGGATATAGCCACAACCCAAACCGCCGCCTACGCCGAGTAACATCGCTTCGGTATAGGGTTTGTTGGTGATGGGGTTCTTAACCCCCAATTCACGGAAGGCGTTTCTGAGCGTTGCGACAAACGGGTCGTTTCCACCAAATTTTTTTCTACTCATTTGAAAGGGTCTCCTTTGAATAAAAAGAATCGTTGTCCATCGGGGGATACAAAGGTTGCGTTCTCAATCGTATCGGCATTGCCGGATAAGCTCTGAATGGAGATACCAATACGTTCGACTTCGTTTATACGTTTGCCCATGTCTTGTGCAAAATAAGTGATGGTTGGATGGGGAATATTGTATGTTTGATGCAGTCCAATCACGATGAGACCGTCGGATAAGATGGCATAGGGATAGGGAATTTTGGCGATATGTAGCGGTTCAAAGCCGACTTTTGCCCAGAAAAGTACCGCCTTTGCTACATCTTTTACAGGGACGGTGAACTCGCCGAACTCACCCAATTTGCAGATGGGTTTGCGTTTGGTGGGCGTTCCAGCTGGCATCCGAACTTTGCTCTTTTCGGCGGTAATTGTCACACGCAAATTATTGGGCGATGTGAACTCCCCATGTGTCATGATATCGGGTTGCCCCTTTTGCTTTTGTGGATTGGTAAGAGACAAGATCGCATCCATGTCACTGCCCGCGTAGCTCAAGGTGGGAGAAGCAAGGCGTTCTTCTGCGAGGCGAATGTTGATACTCCCGTCCGTGATGACATCATCCCCCAATTTGCGGAAGCCCAACAGTGCAAAAAATTCAATGGAGGCATCAAGGGCTTTGGTTGCCAATTTCAGTTCTGCATATGTGCCAAGTTGCATGGACATCTCCGCGTCGTCTCTATGATTGTCCTTATAATTCGGATTTCGTCAAATAGCCACCCCTGACTTTTCTCTCAATTGCTCTGTTTGTTGAATTCCCATATGCTTAAGTGATAAGGATTAAGAGGACTTCGTCATGCAAATTCCCAACAATGTGCTGACCATCGGTAGTGTGATTGCCATCATCGCCGGACTCGCGTTTTGTTTTCAGGGCTATCGGTTATTCAAATATTCGCTGAAGGCGGTAGGCTTTGGCTTGGGCGCAATATTAGGCGCAGGTGCAACTTTGCTTCTGCCTGAACCGAACGTGCTGATTGCGGCTGGAGTAGGATTTGTCGGCGGGATGATTACATGGGGCTTTGCCAATCGTGCCTTTAGTTTGGGGTTATTCATCGCAGGCTTTGCATTAGGCGCGGGCGTAAGTATCGGTTTATTCATTGTCTTTGATACGGTCAATCTTGATCGCGCCGTGGCGATTTTGCCTGTGGGATTACTGGCTTCGTTGGTGATGGGATTTCTATTCGTTCTCTTGGAAAAACCGATTATTCAATTGGGAACGGCGTATCTCGGTGCAACGGCGGTGGCAGTGGGTATCTGGTTGCTCTTTCTGGGAATCGAGCGTCTTCCACGAAGTATTGACGGTGCTTTTACTGTAACGATGTTCGTCTTTGTGGGTGGGATTATTTTACTAGGGAGTTTAGGGGCAGTCCTGCAATTCTTTGGACTGAAATTGTTCAACCTCATGCGTGGTGGTGACTCGCCCAAACCCGCACCACCGCCTGTCCAACGTCCAATTCAACAACAACTGCGTCCTGCTCAATCCTCACAACGGCCCTTTCCAGCCCAACGCCCTCAACAGCGGCGACCTGCATCTCCAGCCAATCCACAACAACCAAGGCGACAGCGACCTTCACAACCCCAGAATCCGCAACGTCGGCAAAATCCGTATCGAGATTAACGCAATTTAATAGAGCTTACGGTTCATAGGTTTGGATCCGCTGGTCAAGATTGCGTTGGGTGAGACGTGGGAGCCGTCCTCCGACGTTGCCGAGGATTTCGTCTTTATCCAAAGTCAGATGTTGGCGATCTTGCATGATGATGTCACCATCGACAATGACCGTTTGCACATCGCCTGCACGGGTATTATAGACCAGACTTGTCGGGATGCTATGGAGGGGTTGATGATGCAAACCACTCATATCCACCAGAATTATATCGGCTAATTTACCAACCGCGAGATCACCTAAGTCATCCGGTTGTCCAAAGACCTGTGCGCTTTCTCTGGTGGCAATCGTAAGGGCTTCGGCGATGGGTAAATTTTCAGGTACGCCTGTCATCTGCTTTTGTCCCATGGCGGTCAAACGCATCGACTCCCATAAATCAAGTGTGTTGTTGCTCATTGCGCCGTCTGTGCCTAAGCCGACGGGAATACCCGCCTTGCGGTATTCGACAAGCGGAGCAAATCCCATGCCGAGCTTCATATAGGTTTTGGGGCATTGGGCGATTCCGGTGACAGCATCGGCGAGGATTTCGATGTCATCGGGAGTTGCACCAATTACATGCGCGAGGATGGTCGGATTGTCCAAGATACCTGTTTTTTGTAAGACTTTTACAGGGGTAATTCCGCGTGATTCAAGGCTCTGTTGGGTTTGGTCATGTGTTTCGGCGACGTGAATATGAATCCCGACACCCAATTCTTGGGCTTTTCGGGCGGATGCTCTGAGGAAGTCATCATCACAGGTGTAAGGGGCGTGAGGTGCAAGCATCGTGCGGATTCGTCCATTGGCTCCATGTTGCCAGCGTTTGACGAACTCGCCTGTTTGCTCAATTTGTTCCATCCCGCCATCACTGAACATCGCCCAACCGAGCAAGGCACGCGTCCCCGCTTTTTCAACAGCTTTAGCGACTTCGTCCATGTGAAAGTAGTGGTCAGCCACCGATGTAATGCCTGCTTCAATCATCTCCATCAGACCGAGTTGCATCCCCCAATAGACATCTTCGGCAATCAAGTTGTTTTCGAGGGGCCAGATGTACTGATTGAACCAATCGTAGATGTTCACATCCTCTGCCATGCCACGCCACAAGACCATCGAGACATGCGCGTGGGTGTTGATGAAACCCGGCATTGCTACCTGCCCCTTAGCATCAATGACCTGTTTAAAATGAGAAGTATCGACTTGTCCGCTAGGTTGGATGGCTTCGATGCGGTTGGCTTTGACCAGAATATCGTGATTGCCTAGGATATGGACTTGTCCGTTATCAATTTGAAGCACGCGCGCATTGTGAATGAGTAGATCAGACATGATGAACTCCTTGTTCATGACAGACCGCCAGTATACCTAACTTGAAATGGGCTGGCACTAGGCGAGTTTCAAAAAACGATTATGATGAAAGCGAGTTAGTCAGTCGTTTGAAGGAAGTTGTCATGCCAAAAGATTATGCTAATCAACCTGCTACAGTTATCCGTCGCTCAGACCGTGCAGTGGAGGATGAAACGTGGATTCGCCACTTTTTATCGGTGGCATCAGTGGGGGTGATGGCAACCGTCTATGAAGGACAACCCTTCCTCAATAGCAACCTCTTTGTCTATGACGAAGCGAATCATTGTATCTATACCCATACCTCTCATGTGGGGCGGACACGATCAAATGTGGAGCATCACCCGCGCGCGTGCTTTAGCATTATGGAGATGGGGCGTTTGCTCCCTGCCGATGAGGCACTCGAATTCAGCGTGGAATATGCAGGGGTGGTGATTTTTGGAGATGTCGAACTTGTCGAAGATAACGATGAAGCGACCAATGCGCTCCAAATGCTCCTTGATAAGTATGCTCAACATCTGACCGCAGGGGTCGATTATCGTCCGCCCGTCTTGGATGAACTGAAGCGTACAGCGGTGTATCGCCTCAATATCGAAGAGTGGAGTGCGAAAAAGAAAGAAGTTGAGGACGATTTTCCCGGCGCGTTCTGGTATCCCGAACAACCTGTACTGGCTTCCAATCAAAAGCGTTAATCACACCTTTCTTCATCGTTGTGCAGCGTTTTGTTATGGCGATTTTAGGCGGAGTCCCCTACAATAAGGCGACTTTGCCAGACACCATTTGAATTCCGACGCATGACTGACGATCCATTCAAACGTCCAGACGACGAGTCTAGCGAGAAAAACAGCGACTCCGCCTCTGCTATATTTGAGGAGTTGATGCGCCGTGCCGCCGGAGACCAACCACCTGAACCGCCAGCTATATCACCAACAGAATCTGCCACGACTCCGATAGTTCGGCGTGACCCCACCAAACCGACTCGCATCACTCGCCCTAGACGACCCCAACCGCCCATTGAATCAATACCTACTGAACCTGCACCCACCCCTATTGAAGACAGACCAACCAGCGAACCACAACGTCCGCGCATGCCTGTGCCGGAACCGCCATCAGACTTATCCGATGAGGAGAAGTATCAACAGGCATTGCAGATACAACGGGTGCGTCGGACGCAACGACGACGTGCGAGACGACGACAACGGACGGAAGGTTTTTTCGGGGGATTCTTCCGCACGACGATACTTAGTTTGTTGGCGGCGGGACTCTTTGCAACAATCTTGACATGGTTCACAGACCCCCAATTTTTGAATCCCAACGTTGTCAGTGGCTTACAGATAGCTGATGCTACTAGCCAATCCACCGCCGCGCCGACAAGTATGCCCACGCCCAACTGGTTTCGGAAGATTGGTGTAGTCTCTGGTCATAAAGGACCTGA
>JANQRM010000177.1 GCA_028284565.1 Anaerolineae bacterium
CTGTCCGCGTAAATGTTGAATAATATAATCAGGTGCGGGATGTCTTGAGTCATAGAGGGCTTGGATAACTGCCTCTCGGTCATAATCTACTCGATGAAAACTGACATGGTATCCCGTTGAATCTGCCTCTAGCATAACATAACTCGCCCGTAAGTCAGGTGGGAAAGGATTGCTAATACATCCCACATTAATCATTCGTTGCTTGCTCAATTGTCGATCCTGCGCCCAATGCGTATGCCCGACGAAGATGAGGTCAGCTTCACAACCACCGACAATTGTCTCTAATTCCTCATCTGTCATATTCGGATACATTCCATTTAGCACATCACTCCCCGGCGAGGCATGAACCAGCAAGACTTGCGTACCATCAGGAAGCCTTAATCGGTGTTCCAGAGGCAATTCCTCCAACCAATCCATCCATCCAGTTGCATAAACCACTCCTTGTGTCCAGCTAAAACTTCTCATCACTTCAGCCAAAACAGGTACAAGTTCTGGATTTTGTTGAGCATCTTCAATTGTTGGAATCGGGTAACTGCGTTCTACCAGATAACGGTCGGCATTCCCACGGATAAATGTTGAGTTAGGTAATTGGTTGAGTCGTTCTATCGTTTGTGCAGGCGCATACCCAATCGCCGCATAATCTCCCAAAAAGAGAGTTTCATCGACTCCGCCATGTTGTTCTATGTCTTTAAGTATGGCATCCAATGCCATCAGATTGCCATGAATATCTGACAAAATTGCATATCGCATGGTGTTTCGCTTTCGTCATGATTGAATTCGCTGAGTATACACGTCAGCCTCTTCAGCCTCTTAGTTGCGATAGGGCAGTGAATAGTTTACGCTTGAACCAATAGAGTTTATTAGCTAGGAGCCATTAATGACATCACCATTTGCACATGGCGGGGAACTCATTGCACGCACACTTAAAGCACAGGGGGTCGATACTTTATATACGCTCTGCGGTGGACACGTCGCCCCAATTTATGATGGTTGCCTAAATCATGACATTACTGTGTTGGATTTCCGTCATGAACAGGCGGCGGCACATGCGGCAGATGCTTATGCACGGCTGACTCGTAATGTTGGCGTGGCGGTTGTCACGGCTGGACCCGGCGTAACCGATGCGGTAACAGGGGTTGCCAATGCCTATCAAGCGCGTAGTCCCATGATGTTACTCGGTGGTGCGGCTCCACTTAAAACGAAGGGCATGGGCGCGCTCCAAGAAATGCCCCAAACAGATATGTTCAAGACCTTTACTAAAGCCAGCTTCACCGTTGAAGCTACCGAATCCATCCCTGATAAAATGGCGGAAGCCTATCAAACTGCGCTCAGTGGTCGTCCCGGACCTGTCTTCATTGAGTTACCCTTTGATGTGCTTTTTAATGTGGTTGATGTTCCTACTATCCATCCCAAAGTCGAGATAGAACCTGTTGCGCCAGCCGTGAGTGATGTGCAAGCGATGTTCGAGCTACTACGCAACGCCAAGAAACCCCTCCTCATCGCTGGAACACAAGTCTATTGGGATGAAGCACACGATGCGCTCCGTGAATTCACTGAACAAACCAAGATTCCCGTCTTTACCAATGGTGGTGGACGTGGAACTCTGCCGATGAATCACCCACATTGCTTCAAAGCCTCACGTTCTGCCACACTCAAAGAAGCTGATGTTGTGATGCTCATCGGGACACCCCTTGATTTCCGCCTCAAATATGGACAAAAAGATTGGAATCCAGAAAGCAAACTCATTCAAATCGAAAATGATATCGACGAACTCAATCACAATCGTACAGCTGATGTCGCGCTAGTTGCCAATGCCAAACTCATCCTCGAAGCACTCTCCGAAGGCTTGCAAGGCATTGAATTCAACGACTGGCTCGGTGAAGTCCGCGCACTAGAACAACCCAAAAAAGACCAACTCGACGAATGGAAACAACTCGATACCCAACCCATCAACCATTTCCGTATGGGGTCAGCAATAAATGATTTTGTAGATGAAGATGTCATCGTCATTGGTGACGGGGGCGATATCGTCAGTGCTTGCGCCAAAGTCATCGACATCACCCGTCCGGGACAATGGCTTGATCCGGGTCCGCTGGGCTGTTTAGGAGTTGGCGCACCCTTCGCAGTAGCGGCACAACATCTCTATCCCGATAAAAAAGTCCTGATTATCAATGGGGATGGCTCATTCGGCTTAAACGGCTTTGAATTTGATACTGCCATTCGCTTCAATCTGCCCATTGTCAGTATCGTCGGCAATGACGCGGGTTGGGGACAGATTCGCGAACCTCAAATCAACATGATGGGGGAGGAACGTGCCGTAGCCACATCACTAGCACCGACACGCTACGATACAGTCGTCGAAGCACTCGGGGGATACGGCGAACATATCGAAGACCCAGACGAAATCGGTAACGCTCTCGAAAGAGCCTTCGCCAGTGGAAAGCCTGCTTGTATCAATGTCATCATTGACCCCAAAGGTATGGCAAAAACCGGCGCAAGCACACCCTACATTGTATAAAGGACAATCATGACCGACTCAGTAATCACCACCGAACAACAAGGACATCTCTGGCTCATCGGACTCAACCGTCCACACAAGTACAATGCCTTCAGTGTGGAGATGTTTACCCAACTCGCTCAAGCCCTAAGCGAACTCGAAAATAGGGATGACTTGCGCTGTGCGGTGATTTATGCACATGGCGATCATTTCACAGCAGGCATTGACCTTGCCCAATGGTCGCCACTCTTCTCAGATGGCACAGGCTTAAAATTACCAGATGGACTCATTGACCCTATGTGTCTCAATGAATCGATTCGCCAAAAACCTGTTGTGGTTGCGGTGCATGGCATCTGCTTTACCATTGGCATTGAACTCCTTTTAGCTTGTGATATTCGTGTCGCGGCGGACAATACCCGCTTTGCTCAAATTGAAATCAAACGTGGTATCTATCCGGTAGGTGGGGCGACGATACGCTTTCCAATGGAAGCTGGCTGGGGCAATGCCATGCGTTATTTGCTCACAGGAGACGAATTCAATGCTGAAGAAGCCTATCGCATAGGAATCGTTCAAGAAGTCACACCCTTCGGTCAACACGTCGATAAAGCTATCGAAATTGCGGATACCATTGCCAAACAAGCCCCCCTCGGAGTCTATGCCACACTCAAATCGGCACGCTTAACCCGCCACAAAGCTGAGCAAGACTCCATTCCCCACCTCATGCCAGACTTGCTACCCCTCATGCAAAGCGAAGATGTCCAAGAGGGGATACAATCCTTTTTAGAACGCCGAGAAGCCGTCTTTCAAGGCAAATAATCAAACCATGAAACCTTTTGTTGACGGATGACGTATACGTACTAGGAACTAGTGTATTGAATTGAGGAATAACACATGAGTTTAGAAGAAACCATTGCCGAAGCCATTATCACAGCCGTTGAAGAATTGGGTGGCAATCCCCGTGATGCCGTCGATGCCGCGACACGTTGCCGGAATGTAGATGAATGGCTCAATCAAGAAACGACCAAACTCGCCTTAGCCGGTGGCGCAGAGATGATTATCCCCGGCTTGCATACCCTGACCATCCCAGTAGGTATTAGCTACCTGATTCACAAACTCGCGCATATCTCGTGGGGCATCGGCGCGTTAAAAGGCACATATGTCATTGAAACCAGTGAACATTCCGACCTACGCAATATCTTAACGCTCTGGGCAAATGACTCGCACTTTAATGCTAGCCTCTTAGAACACCTAGCACTGTCTGCTGATTCGGTGGATTATGCTTTGTCCAAAGATGGACAAAAAGCCATAAAGAAATTACTTGATGAAACTCAAGACGACACACTCCGCAATAGCCTCCGTCTCCTACAACAGACTGCCAAGAGCTATGCGGGCGATGAACGCGGACAACAAGTGATGATGCTAATTGCAGGCGAAGAATCTGCCCAATCCACTTTAGAGTCCGCTCAATCACTCAAATTCGAGGAAATCGACTTGCCAGAAGGCAAACCACTTGGACGCAAAATCAGTACCAAATTAGCGGGCAAACTTGCCGCACGTCTTGCATCACGTCTACCAGCAAAATTTTTGGTTGGATTCTTACCGATTGCAGGTGCAGTCGTTAACGCCTTCCTCAATGCCCAAACACTCCAGAGCATGGCAGAAGCCGCCGAGAAATACTATGACCGTCGGCTCCGTGTCGAACACCTCACGGGTGAAGTCGCATAAATACGATGCGAGAAAGAAAGCAAAAGGGCTTGTTCAACTTGAACAGGCTCTTTTGCTTTATGTGATGCAAATGCATGGACAAATGCATCCCACTTTGACCTCATTTTGTGATACGCTGATAACGACACCTGCACCATAAAATTCTATCTGCTGATGGATGACTTACTATATGCTAACCATCTGATGTCTAAAATCTGTTATATAAAATCTTTTTCAAACCCAATGCTACCTTTTCCGTCCCTGCGACGGGAACACGCCTGCCAACCGTCGAAAACATATATCGTCCGCGCGACGGTTAATATGAATTGAAACATTCGACTAACCATTTTCAAACCCGAGGCTTTCATGACTAGTGTAAAAGTCGCACTCATCCAAGCACAGCCCATTTACTATGACCTGCCCAAAACAGTCGATAAAGCGACAAGTCTCATTCAAGAAGCCTCACAAAAAGGCGCACAACTCGTCGCGTTTGGCGAAACATGGTTCGCAGGGTATCCCAAATGGCTCGATACAGCCCGTGATGTGGCTCTGTGGGACAATCCCATCGTCAAAGACCTCTTCGCTCGTTTACATCTCAACAGCCTCAGTCTCGATAGTCCAGAAATGGACATACTCAAGTCCACTGCACGAGAAAACGAACTCGTCCTAGTCTTATCCATCAATGAAAAACTCAATGGACATGGCACACTCTACAACAGCCTAATCACGATTGATGTCACAGGTGAAATTGTGAATCATCATCGCAAACTCATGCCAACCTATACTGAGCGTCTTGTCTGGGGGACGGGCGATAGCAGTGGCTTACAAGCGGTGGATACCAGTGTTGGTCGCGTGGGAGGTCTCATCTGCTGGGAACATTGGATGCCCCTTGCACGTCAGGCGATGCACATCAGCGGAGAGCAGATTCATGTAGCGGTCTGGCCCACCGTTGGAGAGATGCACCAGATTGCGTCTCGGCATTATGCCTTTGAAGGGCGCACCTATGTCTTGGCAGTCGGCAGTCTCTTACAAGCTGATGCCTTACCAAGTGAACTCGAATTAGCAGACGGAATTCAGCCAGAGTCCTTAATCCAGCAAGGGGGTAGTGCAGTCATTGCACCTAATGGTGACTATCTCATGGAACCAGTCTTTGAAGAGGAAACCATCCTTATCAGTGAATTAGATTTGGATGCAATCCCAAAAGAACAACTGACTTTAGATGTCGCTGGGCATTATGCGAGACCCGACGTATTTTACTTCTCACTGAAATCAAATCGTGGCTAATCGTTGTCAGAAAGATGTCCTTCAATCACATCATCTCCATCACCAACTTCTCGAACCAACTCAATGCGGAGTTTGGTTGCTAATGCGGCAACTACACCGAGAAGGGCAATGATGAATCCACCCGGAATCAAGAATAAGATGACACCTATAATGATTCCAAAGGTGAGCGAGATGTCGAACAACACACGCTCTTCTTGATTGCGAATGACAAGATGACGGGTATTCGTCTCATGCAATACTTCCTGAATACGCTCGCCAACACTCGCTTCAGATTTCACAGGTTTTTGGGTCATAAGAATCCACTTTCTACTTACCTTCTATTTCTACGATTATTTACGCAGGAGTCAAGCCAAAAGTTTCATTTTCGGGTGACAGCGCGCCCTAATAGCCAGCCAAGAAGGAGGGCGAATAACGCAAATCCTGACCACACTTTGGTGCGATGATCCAATGGGGCCATTTGTTTACCCCATTGTCGCTTCAATCCGCGACGATATATCGGAGCAAAGATAGGTGGACTCAGCACATCTGATACCCAAAATCCAATCGGGTGAACCTGCGTCTTGGGTTGCTCAGTTGTGGGTCGAGGCAAGGTGTCGGCGAGTTCAACGTCTGCAATGGCAAACGCATCGCCATCCTGTGTAATGCGGGCAATTGTCTCACCCTTACCATCAACAATGACGGCATCGTTGCCAAAATCTGCTTCAAGGCAGGCATCGTGAGCAGTTTGAAGTTGGTCGTAGTGTTGTGGATAAGCCACGAGATAGGAGGCAACCGAAACCATCGACGCAGGCAAGTGAGAGCGAAAATCGCCACTGCCAGAGCTATGCACAATCGGAACACCCATCCATTGAGCATTCGCTTCTAAATCGTTGGCAAAGTGACCCAAATCGGTGAATTTGCCAAATGAAATACGCTCATCATTGGATAACGCAAGTTGGGCATGGTTAATCCGAGGCGGACAACTCGCAATCAGCACGGCATCGACTTGTCCCGCATATCGTTGCCACAAATCAGCATGGGCGGAATCCCAGCAAATCATGAGTCCGAACTTGCCCAAGTCCGTGTCAGCAATTGTTATGCCTTGTCCGCCCCGAAAATAAGCGCGTTCCCATATGAAAGGATAGTGCTTGTCGTACCGCCATAGTCGTCCATCAGGTGCAAAGAGGAGGGCAGAATTGTAAACATGATCGTTATCTTTTAACAACAAAGACCCAAGCAGATGAATATGCTGCGTTTGTGCTTGTTGCTTCATCCATTGAACGGTTTCACCATCAAATGTTTCGGCTAAGGCATAATTTTGATCGTGATAAGCGTAGCCCGTGTTAAATAACTCTGGAAGAACAACAACTTCCGCCCCAGCGTCAACGGCGTTCTCAATGACCGATTCGGCACGTTGGAGACGGTCAGACGTTGGTGTAGGAATTGCATCCATTTGGGTTACAGCGATTTTGATGGTTCGAGGCATTCCATAGGTCCTGTCATCATTTTGGAACGATTTGGGTTCAATTTCCGTCTAATTGAGTATACTACGGGCTTGGATAGCGTGGGTCAACTTGATGTTTATTAAGACTTGCGGACAATTTCTTACAGGTTAAATAAAGAATTTTCCGTTATAATTAGAACAGTCGGTTGGAAATTTAGGGGCAAAATAACCATGTCTGAAAAAAAACAACGCAAAATAGGGCAAACAGGTGCATTTCCGCGCAAGGAATTAGAACCTGAGCTTCGTCGTGAGGTGGCTAAAGCAGAGCCAACGGAAAAAGCAGAAGATGAACGTGGGGTAACTGGCATTATCCGTGCTTACCAAGAGCAACAGGATGACACCGCAACTGGGGATGAAAATCGCCCTGCCGCGAAAGGCTAAGTCAAAATAGCCTACGACGCATCGTCGCGTTATTGCTCAGCTAAAATGCGTCGCCTACACTACACCAACCTATAATGATTAAATAGAAAGTGCTTCTTATGAAAACAACACTTTGTCGCTTGTTCTTATTATGTTTATTCCTAGTCAGTCTTCCCATATTCACATTCGCTCAAGACGAATTAACCGAAACATTTGTATCAGAAGATGGTGCATTAGCTTTTCAATATCCTGTTGGTTGGGAAGTTGATAATTTGAGTGGCTTAATCAATCTCACCGGTCCATCTGGCTCAACCGTTGTCTTTACATTTTTCCCGCCCGATTTTATTGAAATTTTCGTCAGTGAATCAGACACAGCAATCGAAGCCTTAGACACCATGGCGGAGTCCTTGACATTCATCACCGGAGAAGCAGAGGAATTTCCATCATCATTGGAAAGTGCCATTGCTTCCACTGAACAAAATGATATTCCGGGGATTGCCTTGATGAAAAAGCTATCCAGTGATCGTTTTGCTATGATGCTGGCTCAAACAACAGATATTGATGCCTCAACATCCCTAATACTCGATGTGTTTGCTTCGATGGATAGTGGAACTCCCGGCTCAGGGTCGAGTAATAACGCAGATTCAGTTGAAGAAGGTTTTCCAAAGCTATTGACAAATCATGCGGAAGATTGGCAGGATGCTGTTGAAGAACTCGAAGAAAAAGGGGTGATTGCATCAGGCGGAAGTCTGGTATTCAACGAGAATCGTGCGTTTTTCTCTGGACAAGGGAACTTCTTTACGCCCCTTGCACGTAATAGTCCCTTTGCTGATATTATCATGGCAGGCGAATTATCCTTTAGTGTTGGTGATTTGAATGAGCTGGAGCAGTGTGTATTGACCTCGCGCATTGAGACAGACAATCGTGGGAATGCGACCAAATTCCTTGATGTTGGTTTGTTGAATGATGGATCGGTCTTTGTATTAGATCTCCTTGGTGGTGGTCAAGACCCTGTGTTTACGGTTTCACCTGAGTCATTAGACTTAGATATTTCTCACCATATTCTCTATCTCGCACAAGACGATACGGTGACGGTCTATCTCAATGGTGAATTGATTATTGAAAACTTTGAAATAGAGAATCGTTCCGGTACCTATGGTATCTCGCTACTTGGGCGGGGTCCAAGCGCACAATGCGTCGGAAATAATATCTGGGTCTATCAAGCTCCGGCAGTTAATCCGGGGGTCTGTGAAGTATCAGCGACAAGTACTGTCAATAAACGTGGTGGTCCCGGAACAAATTTTGACCGCGCTGGACAACTCGGTGCAGGTGTGGTTGAAATAGCAATCGGACAAGGAAGTGATGGTGACTTTACATGGTGGCAACTTGAAGATGATACATGGGTACGAGAGGATGTCGTCCGTGCTGTGGGTGATTGTCGTAACTTGCCTGATGCAGAATGATGCTTAATGTGTTCACCACTCTAAGAGGCATGGCAAAGCGGCTGTGCCTTTTTGCTTTAGTTAGGAGTTGAGGCAATGTCTGATGTTATATTGACCTTTGTCCATATCAGCGACACGCACATCAATAATGATCCAAGCAATCATGAATCAAACTTTGCTCAATATCATTCGCATCAAGGGGCAAAGGCTCTCGTTCAAGTGATCAAAGACTCACCTTTCCACCCTGATTTTGTGCTACATACAGGTGATGTGGTATTCGATCCTGTGCTAGAGGCTTACGACTATGCAAGGTCAATTTTCTCCGAAATTCCTTACCCTATCTATTATCTTGCTGGCAATCATGATGAGCATCAGTCGTTACAACTCGACTTAATACAAACGAATCATGTTGTATCTCCCTTGCATTATGAAGTTGAGGTCAACGGTGTCCAAATAGTGTGTGTGGATAGCAATGGTCCTGCAAAAGTCCCCGCTGGAAATATCACCCCAGAGCAACTAACATGGCTGAATAAAATTTGTACCTCGAATGATGAGCGACCTCTAATCATAGCGACACATCATAATCCACTTCCTGTGGGTGTGCCTTGGTTGGATGAATGGATGCGAATCACCAATGGAGAGCAATTCCATAACATTATCTTGCAAGCACGTCATCGCTTACGAGGTGTGTTTTATGGACATATTCATCAAAATACAAGTATCTATCGGGATGGGGTGCTTTATAGTTCTGCATTGTCATCATGGGTGCAATTTCATAGTTTTCCGGGCATGACGAAAACCCAGTCTGATACGAATGCCAGACCCGGCTTTAGTGTGGTGACCTTAACACAAGAGACGACATTCATCCGTCGTTATTGGTTTGATGTTGAATCATCCGCTTCGTAAATTATCCATTATCTCAGCAACGGTATCTTTGAAAATTTCCAGATTATCGGCACGATTGACGAATTGCTTCAAAGGAATAGAGGGGCGGCGGTCTGCGCGGTCACTCTGGAAGGGATTGTTATCAGGCATGATGCGATTAAAGGTCTTGAGGGTAGATTGACGCACACGCTTTTTGTCGTAGGGAGACTTGTCAAGCAAATAATCGAAGGGGACTTGGACGGCAGGCTTTCGCATATATGCCCATAGGGAGAAGACCGTTACAAATTCATCACCTTGTAAAACTCTTGCATGGAAGCCGGGGGTGTGCTTGCCACCGAATTCGACTTCATCGGCATTTTTCGTTGACCATTGATATAAGTCTTTGGCAATGAGGGAGAGTTGTTCGCCATTATCAAGTTGCGTTAGATAATCGAAGAAGTTGTCTTCTGTTGGGACTAGTGTGACATCCTCATTCGGTTTGGGTGATGTGTTCTTTTGCAGGGCTTTTTTGACTGCTTTAGCGAGCTTGGCATATCCCTTTTCTTTGTCGCGGTAACAATTGGTATATTGCAAATCGACGAGGTGAAGTGGAAGTGGGACTTTTTCTATTTGGGCAATAAAGAGAGGCAGACCTAGATTGAGCGTCAGTAGCGTTTCGCGTTCTACCCATTTTGATGAGCGGGCATTACGTGACATCACGACGACGGTTGCGCTGGCATTTTCTAAACCTTTTTGAATCTCTTGGAGCCATTCCATACCATCTTGTAGATTTTCGAGGTCAACCCAGACATCAATATCGGCCTGTTGTAAGTAGCCTGCGATTTCTGCAGTTTGCTCATTATCGTCAGAACTATGACTGATGAACGCGTAGGGCTTGGCTGGATTTGGCATAGAAACCTCGATTGATTGGGTAAATTGTTCAGGACAATTTTAGCAAGTTTTATGATTTATGACTTTGTGTTTCATTGTATGATAGAGATAGACTGTTTGTTAAGGATATTATTCAATGCCTAGATTGTATCTCTCGTTCCGTCCACAAGATTCCTCTGCTAATGAGGTGCGTCATATCCTCGCAGATTTTGTAAATGCATTTGGTCAATCTCATGTGCAATGGCATTCTTCATTCGATGAACTCAATGTGTTTGATGTTGAGAAAGCCGTCAAAGCCTCTGATTTTCTGATTGTAGTAATCGGGGAGTATTGGGCAAATTTAGTTGATGAATCGGGCGAGAATGTCTTAAAGAGTGTTTATGACCCAGTGCATATGGCGGTTGTGACTGCATTGGAGAATCGCATCCCGATTATTCCAATCATCGTCGATGATGCGCGGATGCCATTTGAAGCTGAACTACCATATGACATGCGGAGTATGGTGCGTTATGAGCCGATTGTCATTGGGCGCAATGATATTCTGTCAGTCAAAATAGCCAAACTCATTGAAAATATTAATCAGAAGCCAATACATAAGTGGCGCGTACAACAACGGCAAATGAAATCATCCCGTCCACCAGAGACTCAATGGCAACCACAAAAAAAGCCTTCAATCCAACAGAATGCCATTTGGGTGCGTCGATTGATACTTGGTTCGATCATTATTATTGCTGGACTGTTTTTCTTCCTTACGATTGCTTCTGAGGATAGTTCAACTATATTACCGACACCTATTTCCTTGGCAGAAATGATGGAAACGGAAGTTATTGAAGAAATTCCGACCCTACGACCTACGCAATATATTCCAGAGGTTACACAAGCTCCGCCCTTGCTCTCGACTGTTGTAGCTCGATCAACATATGATGCGATTAATGATGTTGATACAACCGAATTTACTTGGCAAGACCTTGCCACGATTGACTCTATTGGGGCAAATAACCTGCCTTACTTGGGAACGGTTGTTCAATGGCAGACTGGAAATCTCGATACACTAATTGAAACAATCGCCTTAAGTCCGAATGGTCGTTGGCTAGCCATTGATTATCGTAATGGCGATTTGGAGATTCGAGATACATTAACGGGTGAGTTGCATACGCGAATGAATGAACGGCAATATGCTTTGAACATGCTGTTTACGGTCGATAGCCAATATTTGCTTATTAATCATGGACTTCGCATTGAGTTTTGGAGTGTTGATGGACGACGGGTAGTATCGACCATTCAGACTGAACCGCAAATTGTACGACGGATGGCGATGAGTGCGGATGGGGTCTGGCTAGGCACAGTTGGGGATGACATTGTATCACTTTGGCACATTGAAACCCTCTATAGGCCCAACTTAGAAGAAATCGCCATTGCACATGACCAGCATATGAAAAGCCTGATATTTAGTACTGATAGCTCTTCATTGATTCTAGGTGGGATTGATGGGACGATGTATTTATATGATACGCTAACTCATCAGCAACTGCGGAAAATTGATAAGCATGAAGTGGCGATTACAGCACTCGCAACTAGTTCAACTCAAGACGTAATTAGTTCTGGGGATTCTTTAGGTCATATTCGGCAACAAGCCAGAGACTTTGAAGGTTACTTTGTAGGGATTGCTTCTGATGCCGAAGCGATTGACCAATTGGTTTATAGTGCTGATGGCCAACTGCTTTTTTCCAGAGATGATATTCGCAAGAAGCTACAAATTTGGTCTGTTGATACACGAGTTGAAGCAGATGACGCACCCATCATGCCAAATCATGTGGCGATGTTTGCTTTGGATGCTGATGGAAAAATCTTGGTAATTGCAACAGAAAATGGGACGATATTGGTAAAAGCCATTGCCGAGGAGCCAAGCTAGCTTATTCTTGATTCACGACAACCATATCAATCGTATAATCCTGTGCATCTGGGATACTCACCCAAAAGGGGCGAATCAACTCATAGTCACATTCTCCAACTGTTATGAATAGAAGCTCTATTCGAATGGTCTTAGTTTCATCATTTTTATCGGTATTTAGGATGTTGTGTTGTGCTTGACAGCCAAAGCCATAACTCCATATCCCTGCCAAAATCCGTCCCGACGTGAAATCGAAAGGGTGGCGTTCAATCGGACGGCGACAAAGTTGTGAATTATCGGCTAAATCGTAAAAGTCGATGTGTTCGCTGACGGAGCGAATTACAAAGACTCGGTCACGAGCATCAAAGGCAGAATTGAAACATATCCCACTCATCACGGCGAGTTCGTCACGCATATCTAAGGGTAAATCACTCTCTGATTCATCTGATTGTGGGCTTGCTTGTGCGTCGGGCAAACGAACATTTTCTGACGTTGGGAAGATTAAGGGATCGCCTTGGAACATGAAACAACCTGTGAGCAACAGGGGAATAAGAAGTACGAGGCGAGTGAGATGTCGTTGTGTCATGTGTCGAAGTCTTATGTTTGAAATCTTTATTCCTAGCGTAAAATGAATCGCGTCTTGATGTAAAGCATGGTAAGATGATACGACTTGATTATTAAACAATAACTTGCCCAAATTGAAGGGTATTCTAGTATGCGAATTTTGGTCATTTCCGATATACATGCCAATCTCACTGCCTTTAATACAGTATTGGATCATGCAAAAGATCAGTGGGATTATGTTTGGTGTTTGGGGGATGTGGTTGGGTATGGTCCTGACCCGAATGAATGTGTTGAATTGTTGCGGACGATGCCTCATCTCTGTTTAGCTGGGAATCATGATTGGGCGGCGTTGGGTCGTTTGGATGTGAGGACGTTTAATCCAGATGCGCGTCGAGTTGTCGAATGGACACAGGAACAACTCACTCCTGAAAACGTGGCATATTTAGAAGCCTTGCCCGTCACATTTGTGATTGGTGATTACACTCTGGTTCATGCCAGTCCACGCGAACCCGTGTGGGAATATATTTTGGAACCCTTGGTGGCGGCACTGAACTTCCCACATTTTGAAACCTCCTATTGTTTTGTAGGGCATACTCATCAGCCTGTGATTTATGAATTGATTGATGAGAATGGCGATACTCGTGCGAGTGAACCTCAGTATAACGAACCCTATACAATGAATGGACGGCGACAAATCATCAATCCGGGAAGTATTGGACAACCCCGTGACCAAAATCCAAATTCGGCATATGGGATTCTGGATTTGGAAACGAATATCTTTGAACATCGTCGGATTCCCTATGATATTGCCGATGTGCAACAACGGATGCGCGCTCATGGTTTGCCAGAACGTCAAGTGACTCGGTTGGAGCATGGGTGGTAGAAAACAGACAGATTAGGGGGCATGGATGACATGCTCTTTTTGATTCTGTATAAGATTTGCTAGAATGATTTCTGTTGCTAATTCATGAACATAATTGCGATGAGTGAGACGGATTTTAGTACCAAGACCTGCACCTATTTAGCACAAATTTATCGGATGACTGACTGGTTGCCGGCATCTGAATGCGTAGGAACTTCGGCTTTGGCTGATGCTTTAAATGTAAGTCCGCCAGCAATTAATCGGATGGTGAATAAGCTAAAAGAGCAAAATTTGTTGGTGCATGAACCTTATCAAGGTGTGCAGTTGACATCACAAGGTCGTGAGGTGGCGTTACAACGTCTGCGAGATCATCGGATTGTGGAGAGCTTCCTTGTGAAGGTTATGGACATTCCATGGGATATTGTCTATAACGAAGCGCAACGGCTGTGTCCAGCAATTACTCCTAATGTTGCCCAGAAAATGTATCAAATGGCAGAACAGCCAACTTATTGCCCGCATGGTGAACCCATTCCAACAGAACGTGGCGAATTAGAAAAACTCAACGATATATTGTTATCCGAAGTACAACCTCAGTCTCGTGTTGAGATAACTCGTTTTCGGACACGAGAGGCAGACCGTCTACAGTATCTTCAAGCGTTAGGGTTGTTGGTTGGAACCCAATTCGACGTGTTACATGTCGCGCCATTTAATGGTCCGATGCAACTCAGAGTTGGTAATGAATATCGAATTATTGGTTACAATCTTGCTAAACTTATCCGTGTACAATTGATTTAACTGTGTCATAGAAGGGAAATATTACGCATGTCCCAAATGCCTGTTCTGATTATTCTTGCAGGTGGCTCATCATCTCGAATGTGGCCCCTTCGGGAGAAACTTTTTTTGAAATTTGGTGAAGAACCGCTTGTTGTGACGCAACTTAAACGTTATGAACGCTTGGGATTTACCGAAGCCATCATCGTTGGGAATCCTAAGAATGTCGACTCGCTGAAAGAAATCTCAGCAGATTTGAGTACTTTGTCTCTTGAGGTCGTTGTGCAAGAAGAAGCAATTGGTATGGGAGACGCGCTCTTAAAAACGGCTGGCTATTTCGAGAATCGTCCTGATACTGCTATCTTTGTCACGCAAGTTCATGATGTCGTGGAAGATTCACTCTATGAAGATGTCGTGAATGCTTATCAACAAAGTCCAGACGCGACATTTATCGCTGGTGTAGAGATGGAACGCTATTTCCCCGGTGGATATTTAGTGGTTGAAGAAGGTGTGATCAAGGGAATTGTAGAAAAGCCGGGTGAAGGCAATGAACCCAGCAATCTCGTCAATATTGTTGCTCATTTGCATAGCCACGTCGGACGTTTATTTGATGCGGTGCAGGTGGAATATGCTAAAGATATTCCAAGTGATGATCATTATGAACGCGCGATGGATACACTGATGAATGAGTACGAATATCGCGTCATTCCCTATTCTGGTGTGTGGACATTCCTCAAGTTTCCATGGCATCCGCTTGAAGTCATGGATTTCTTCTTGTCTCAAATTGAGGGTCAACAAGTGCATGAGACCGCTTTTATTGCGCCAACGGCTTCTTTGGTGGGCGATGTCTATATCGGTGAAGGCGTAAAAGTGTTTCCCGGTGCGGCGGTAGTTGGTCCAGCCTATATCGGGAAAGGAACCATTGTCGGTAATAATGCACTGGTGCGTAATTCTATGGTTTTAGACAATTGTAATGTGGGTTTCACAACAGAAGTTGCGAGGAGTTATGTCGCTGATGGATGTCAGATGCATGCTTGTCGTGTGTTGGACTCCGTATTTGCGCCAAATGTTAATTTCTCGGCTGGGTGTACAACAGCAAATCTTCGTATTGATAAGGGCAATGTGAGTAGTCGAGTCAAAGACAATCTAACCGATAGTGGGCGTGATAAATTGGGTGCGATGGTTGGTGAGGGGGCATTTCTGTCGGTGGATGTGATGACAATGCCAGGTGTGAAAGTCGGTGAATATGCCGAAGTGGGACCCGGAATGCATGTGCGCCATGATGTGAAAGAAAAACAACGTACTTATGTCAAGCAGGAAATTGTTGTAGTTGAGGACTAGTTTCGCACAATCTGTAAATAACTTTTGCTGAAAATCGTAGTCAAGAGACCACAATGAATCAGGTCTTTTGGTTCTAAAGTTTGGAGTCTTCATGACGACTATCAATCCGAAATTGTTTAAGAAATATGATATTCGCGGAAAAGCAGAAGGGGATGATGCCTTACTGACACAGGATGTTGCTTTTGTGCTGGGACAAGCATTAGGCACATACTTCCGCAAAGTTGAGAATCTGGATCAAGTTGTGGTGGGGGGTGATAACCGACGGACTTCATTGAATTTGCAGTTTGCTGTGATGAATGGACTTAAAGAAATAGGTTGTCAAGTGATTGATATTGGCACCGTTTCAACTCCTGTGGTGTATTGGCACGCTGTCAATCGAGGCAATATTGGTGGTGTCATGATTACGGGTAGTCACCTGACTGCACCTTTTAATGGTATGAAGATGTCAATTGGCAATCGCAATATTTATGGTGAGCAGATACAAATTATTAAAAGCTATATTGATGATAATCAGCTGATGCAAGGCGAAGGTAGCCTTGAGGTCGATACGGAATCGCGTAGTAAATATCTGGATGATTTGAGCCAACGGATTGAAATGGCGCGCCCGCTTAAGGTGGTGATTGACCCCGGCAATGGTTCGGGCGGTCTCTTTGCGCCGGATTTATTTGAACGCTGGGGACATGAAGTGATTGGGATTTATATCGAACCTGATGGTAGTTATCCCAACCATATTCCGAATCCGCAGAGTAAGGCGAATATGAAAGACTTGGGTGCGAAAGTCCGTGAAGTTGAAGCGGATATAGGCGTTGCTTTTGATGGCGATGCTGACCGTATGGGTGCAGTTGACGAAAATGGAGAGATGATCCAAGCAGATCGTATCCTCGCCTTACTCGCTCAAGATATGTTGAAACGCCATCCGAATGCAACGGTTGTTGGCGATGTGTTGTGTAGCCAAGTGTTATTTGATGCGATTGAAGATGCCGGCGGGCGCGCATTAATGGCGGCAAGTGGACACTCTGTTGTAAAGGATAAGATGCGAGAAGAAAATGCACTTCTTGGCGGGGAGATGAGTGGACATATCTTCTTGGGTGAAGATTATTTTAGTTTTGATGATGGCTATTTTGCCGCGGGACGAGTCATGCAATTGCTAGCCAGTAGTGATAAGCCGTTGTCTCAATGGAACGCAGAGTTGCCGAGCTTGTATAGCACACCGGAATATCGTCCGCATTGCCCAGATGAGGATAAGCAGACAGTAATTAGTGGTATTGCCGAACAATTGGTAGACAAGGGTCAAGTTGTGGATGTCGATGGCTTGCGGATACAATTCGACAATGGTTGGGGATTGTTACGTGCGAGTAATACCGAACCTGTATTGTCCATGCGTTTTGAAGGCAAAACTGAAGTTGATGCGCTTGCTTATCGAGATATGTTCTTTAAGGCATTGCAAGCCTATCCCCAAGTTGAGCAACCAACGACTGAATCATAGGAAAATCTAATGCGGAATGCACTGTATATTCTGGGTGAATTGACCGATGGTGATATTGAATGGCTAACTTCTGTTGGTAGCAAAGCTAATATATCTGCTGGAGATGACCTCATTCAAGAGGGCGAGTCGGTTGATGGATTATATATTTTGCTGGATGGCGCATTATCTGTATTGATTATCGAACAAGGTGATTTAGAGGTCGCGCGCTTAGATAAAGGTGAAATGGTGGGGGAGATGTCATTCGTTGAAGCCTCTCCTCCGTCTGCAACGGTCCGCGCAACGGTTGATAGTATTGTGTTAATGATTCCGCGAGAACGCTTAAATCATAAATTGCGCCAAGATGATGGATTCGCGGCACGGTTTTATCGCGCGATGACCTTGTTGCTCTCGCATCGTTTGCGGGTGACAACAGCCCAATTGCATGGTGGAACGTCGTCACTCGACAGCAACTTGCCTGATCCGGATGAATTGGACGCGAATGTATTGGATAATGTGTATCTTGCAGGGTCACGTTTTGAGCGTATTATGAAACGCTTACTCGAAAGCTGAATCATCTATATTCGGCGGGATGATAGCATCAATCGTGTCCTGCTCAATATCCCACAAGTCGATTCTTTCTTGCTGTTGAAGTAACTTCAGTAGGCGTGGATAGCCATCGGCATATTCACGTGACCATTCTTTCGCAAAATCACCACTACGAATTTCGTCGAGTGTGATTTCCATGAGACGTTCTAATTTCAATTCATTGAAGCGTTCTAGGCGACTGAAGATGCCATATTGCCCAGTGAGTGAGGATAATCGTAAGGCATGAAGCAGTCCTTGTTGTCGTGCATTGTCCATATAGTCGATAAATTCACCAGAGATATATAAATCCATCATGGTGGCTTCGGCTGGGTAGCCATGTTCGAGTAAGACATGGGCGGCGGTGGTCATGATGTGATGGACGGCGGGTAGGATGGCTTGTTGAATAAATAAATCGAGGGCGACCTCTTGTTCTAGCGTGACTTCTACAGCACCTGCTTTTAATGAGCCGATGGCTTTTGTAAGGGCAAGCACTGTATCCCACGCATGTTTAGTAGCATCCTGACCAACTCCAACGAAACTATAGAAGCCTTGCTGATTGAGATAGCGTTCACGGACCGCTAAGCCAAAGGTTCGGGGAGCAATCATCCCCACATCGACAAAGGGAGGTGGCTCGACATAACCGAAGGCGATGTTATATCCACTGGCGAAGATGAGTGTCTGTCCTTTGAGTAAGTAAGGAGATATTTGATCGATATAGACCTGTGGCATGACTTCATCGGGAATTAACAACAGTAAAATGTGGCTATGTGGGACGATTTCTTTGATATTACGAACCGTAAAGCCATCTTGCAAGGCAACCGTTTTGGTTTCGTCAGCGCGTACACCTATCTGAAGCTGGACACCGCTATCACGCAGATTTTGGGCAATGGGACGACCTAAATTGCCATAGCCAATAATGCCCACCACTTTGTCGGATAAGTGTGTGAGGTCGCCATCTTCTTCGTGATAAATAACAGACATACGTATCCTTGATTAAAGTTGTTGTTCCCAGACGCTGAGATCAAAGCCGTTGCGTCGAAATTTATAGCGTTGATAAAGCCTTTGAGAAGCATAGTTTGTTTCTTGTGTATTGACGGTGATGTTATATACCCCTCGTTTTTTGAAGCGTTGGATGAGGTCATGCAAAATCAGTCCGCCTATTTGTTGTCCTTGCATATCGGGATGCACTCCTATTCGGGCAAGATGTCCACTACCTCGATGGCGTGTACTCATCTGATACCCTACAATCATTCGGTCAAGCATGGCAACCGTGACATTTGAAGATAGACGATAGGCTTGGCGAATTTCGTCACGGGTCATTTGCCACGGAGGAGAAAATGCGGTGCGGTCGATGGTTTGAATGATGGGTAAGTCTTCGGGATTCATCACGCGGATGGTTGCGGGTGACTGTGGTGGAGCATCTATTCGGCGACTGATTCGCTGGAGCGTAATGACTTCTTCTCGATATTGAAAACCCAACGATGGTAGATAAGGTGTGAGCCATGTATGGGTGACGAGGATGGATAGGGTTGTAGAAGTCTCGGCTTGTAGTTCTTGATAGACTTGCTCCCATAACGATTGGATCACTTTGGTCACATTACGATCTTCCCGCACAGCCAGCAATCGTATCCAGCGTGATTGATTGAAGGGTTTGGAGAGGCTTATCATGCCGACGAGTGTATCTCCTGACCATGCCAAGCGGGTGATACTAGCTTCATGGTCGAGCCAATCCCCTGTGCGATACCAGTCCAAATGACGATGCGCCCATTGCGTATAGTGAACGAGATTTAAGGTGGGTTCACGGAATTGCCGTTCATAGGGCGTAATTGTGAGGGTCTGCATTCTACCCTCTAAGGTCGCCGGTTTTGGCGGAGTGCATAACTGGGAACGCTCAATCCCAGAATTAAACACAGTCGGGTATCTAAAATGCGACTCAAAAGGCGTTCATTCATATCTTCTATGGGCTGGGATGTTGTGATTATTGTCGGGAGCTTGGCAACATAGCGATAATCGAGCAATTGGAAAAGTTTTTCTTTTGCCCAAGATGTTGCGCTTTCCATGCTGAAATCATCTAATATCAATAAAGGTATTGTTCGAACCATTTGCCAGCGTTGGTCAAATTGGGGTGTGTTTTTGCCGGGATTAAAGGTGTTACGTAAATAATCCATCAAATCTGGAACGGTTGAAAAAATAACCTCTGAGCCTAAATCGCGGCGATGTTGTGCGATAGCGACTGCTAGATGGGTTTTGCCTGAACCAAAGGAGCCAGATAAAACTAGCCAACCTTGTGGGTTTTGAGCATACCCCTGTGCAATTTGAAGGGCTTTGTCCAGATTACTAATTTCTTCTGGTAATAGCTTGCTGGTTGTATCAAAGTTGTCAAAGTGCATATCTCGATAGAGTGACAAGCGTGCGAAAATGTCATCATCTTGGGATATGGTTGCTGAACGATAATCGGGTGCTTCAATTTTTACTCGCCGAATAAATTCGACATCTCCCAAGCGACTGCTAATCCTTGGGTCTAAAATTTCTATTTCAACATTTGTGGTAATGACGGTGGGTAAGCGATGACTGTAGCGATAATTAAGCAATTGGAAGAGCTTTTCTTTTGCCCATTCACTTGGATTTTCCACTCCTAAGTCATCTAAAATCAGCAAGGTAGCATTGAGAACACGTTCAAAAGTTTCATTGTATGTGGTTTCAGATTGTGGACTAAATGAACCTCTTAGATGGTCAAGTAAGTCGGGTGCGGTGATGAACAAGACCATATCACCTTGTTCTAAACGGGCATTACCTACTGCCGCCGCCAGATGAGTTTTCCCACAACCATACGTTCCTTTTAATAATAGCCATCCATCAGGATATTTAGCATACTGCCATGCTTCTGAATATGCTTCTTCTAATGATCTACATTCTTCGAGAGAATAGCCATTTCGTTGAACATGAAAATTCTCAAAAGTCATATTCTCAAAGGCAGAGAGATTGCTCAGTTTGCGAAAGCGTTCTTGTCGTGCTTCGTCCAATTCAACTGGATTATTGGGACAGCGAAATAGCTTTCCAAAGCGCGGGTCATCAATGGGGACTTGATAGCTAATCACCCCTTTGCCAGCACAAATGGGACAGGTTTCATCGGGATTCGCTGGGTCAAAGCACAAAATTTGGGTGATAGCGTGGTTGAGGTCAGGACTCGATGAAATCGGCAAATTTTCCGGTGGTGTAACGTTTTCCATCTTGTTCATCCAGTCCCCCACGGATTTCACGATGTCGTCCCTCCTGCTCCCATGTTTTGAGAATCTTGCGAATGTATGTCCAACGTCGGACATTATTTTCGACAGCTTGTTGAATGGCTTCTTCTATCCAGAAGATTGGATAATCTTGCTCGGCATCTTTAATGGCATCGGCAATCATGGGTGTGAGTACCCCGATATTTTGCTCGTAAAGCCCATAGATATTGGGACGTTCGGGCAAAATTTCGATGCCGTCACCTTCTGGATGGGGTCGCCATTCACCCGCTTGTATTTGCTTGATTGCTGTGCGCCCACGTTCTGTATTGACAAAAATCAGTGTTTTCGATTGTTCATGTTGTTCGATTTCGACTCTTAAGAGCGTACCCCGTGCAATGGCTTTTTGTAGCGCGTCTTGTAATATTGTTTGAGCATCTGTGTCATTGTCTGTTAGCCATGAGGTAACTGCATGTAATTCTTCATGTGTAAGGTAACGGAAATCGCCCTCTTTTTGTTGTAATGCCCAAAAGCAAAAGAGCGTCAGTTTAAGTTCAGGGAGGTTATCAATTAGAGGTAATAACTCACTGAAAAATCGTGTGGGCAGTCGTGTCCACTTGACTTGACCACCGGGAAATCCATTGAATTGGGTCATTATTCTAAATCACTCAAATCAACACGGTGCATGTTTACATCTAAAAATTTCATTACACTTTTCTCAAAATAGAGCGAGACTTTCCCTGTGGGTCCATTCCGATGCTTCGCTAGAATGACTTCACCCTGATTAGGAAATTCGGTGGTGTCTGGATTATAAACTTCATCTCGATACAAGAACATGACGGCATCCGCATCTTGCTCGATACTACCACTTTCTCTCAAATCACTAAGAAGCGGACGCTTGTCTTGGCGTTGTTCGACAGCCCGTGAGAGTTGTGCCGCTGAGAGTAATGGAATGTTTAATTCTCGTGCGAGTTCTTTTAGACTCCGGCTGATATAACTAATCTCTTGAACGCGATTGCTCTCCATTCCTTTGCCCCCACCATTCATCAATTGGAGGTAGTCGATAATCAAAAGATCGAGACCATGTTCATGTGCTAGCCGACGGGCTTTGGTGCGAACTTCAATTGGGCTGAGTGCAGGGGTGTCATCAATGTAGAGTTGTAAATTCGCTAAACGTCCGACAGCTTCGGTAAAGCGTGTGTTTTCTTGGGGTGTCAAATTAGCGAGCCGAAGTTTTTGCATATTGATGCCCGTTTCCATGGCAATCAAGCGTTGCACCATCTGCTCTACACCCATTTCCATCGTGAAGAGGGCAACTCGTCCACCTAGTCGGGCTATATTTAAGGCAATCGTCAGCAGGAAGCTTGTTTTTCCCATGCCGGGACGACCTGCAAAGATAAGCAAATCCGACTTCTGGAAACCGCCGAGTAATTCATCTAACGCTCGAAAACCGGTAGGAATACCAAGTGTCTGGCCACGCTCTTGGAGTAGGATTTCCATGCGATCGTAATATTCACTCAGCGCATCCCAAAGAGGGACAAATTCACGTTTGAGTTGACTATCGCTCACCGCAAAGATTTTAGATTCTGCCTCTTCGATGACGGTATCGACGGTTTTTTCTTCGTCTAAAGCTAACTGCCGAATTTCATCGGATGCTTCCATCAGACGACGACGGATCGCCGCACGTTCTACCAAACGACCATAAACTTCCGCATGCACCGCCGTGGGTGTATTGTTAATAAGATGTGTAAGATAGGCTTGTCCACCAATCTCATCTAGGCGATTCATATCCCGTAGTTCTTGGGAAATGGTCAGGTAGTCAATGGGTTCTCCCCTTAGATTGAGCCTTTGTAGAGCTTCCCAGATATAGCTATGGCGAAGCAGGAAGAAATCTTCGGCTTTGAGGAAGCTAGCAATATTCAAAAAGGCGGAAGGATTCACCAATATTGCGCCAAGAGTCGCTTCTTCTGCTTCTTGGCTATAGGGTGCCCTGGAACTCAATATGTTTGGCGGATTCATGCTCTGGTTTTCAGATTAGAGAATCAATAATCGGGTCAACGGCTGTCAACCCGATTGTAGCAGTTTACAGATGGTCGTGCGATGCCAACCCTGTGTGAATTGGGTTAGACTTTACTCATCATCATCTAAATCATCGAGATCAAGTGAATTTACGAAATCCGCAAAGGCACTCAACTTGCTTTCATCTACCTGTTCCGGCATGGTGTCGATATTATTTTCGATAAATCTGCCACCGAGCAACTCATCTTCGATGTCTTCCTCTGGAACAATTCCTGCTTTGAGCATCACGGATTCATCGACAAAAATCGGTGCATTGAGGCGAACCGCAATTGCAATGGCATCGCTAGACCGCGCATCAATTTCGAGCGTTTTGTCGTTAATTTCAAGAACTAGACGCGCATAAAAGATGTCTTTACTGCTGAGGTTGCTGATTAGAATATGTTTGAGGAAGCCACCCATCTCGTCAATGACGGTCTTTAACAAGTCATGTGTAAGTGGACGCTCACGTTCTTCATTTCGTAATTCAACAGTAATTGCTTCGGCTTCAAACGAACCGATCCATATGGCAAGATACCGTTCTTCATACCGTTCTTTTAACACCACCAGACGATGGGGTGACATTAAGCTAACTTGGACGCGATCTACAACCACTTCAATCATGCGTGTTTACTTTACTCTTCATTGTCAACAGTTGTATCAATTGATTATACATCGGAGTTCTAACTCAGCAACATAAAGCTCATCAAAGACTCAGATGTATCGTACCATAAATTTATACCATTTGGTTGAATACTCAGATGAGCGCAAGTCTACTTGAACTCCCGACCTTTATCGCATAATACTTTTTGCAGAAATTCCTCAAGCCAATTGTCGTCGATAAACTGTGATGAATCAATGAAGTTCATCATGCCATCTTGATTGAGTTCATCTGCATCTGACAAGTTCATTAAAGATTTTAACTGACTGAGTTCTCGGTAGATTATTGAGCGTTTTTCTATCAGGTAATTGAATTGAGTATCACAAGCTGGAATAGGTGGCGGATAGTTTTTTATCTGCATGTTGAGGTTTGTTTTGTGTTGCGTCAATCTCTCAAAGATGGCTTGCAAAGTTGGATGATGGGATGGTTGCATACTCAGTCTCCGATGCTAAAAAAGAGGATTTGTAATAACTTTTTAGATGACTGAGAAACAATTTGGGCGCAGAGAGACTTGAACTCCCGACCTCACGGATGTGAACCGTGCGCTCTAACCAGCTGAGCTATGCGCCCTGTTTTGAAGTTCATTTTCAGTATAGCATGGTCGTTTCTGTAAAATCAAGACGAACACTCCATGAGCCAAATTCAGTTCAATCGCCTATTGTTGAGTGTTTGGATGATGCTTCTGATTTCGTCGTGTTCATTGACCACAGACAATATCATTCCATCAACAGAAGCAATGCCTTCTACTGAAATCCCAACCGTTCAACCAACCATATCGGACTCTGAATGGCAACAACTCGCACCCGGTTTAGAACAACGAGCTTATACACCGAATGATAACCCCTTGGCACAAATTATTGTCTTACGGATTGATCCGAATATGTACACTTTCCGCGCGCATTACCGAGCAGGCTCACCGTTGGGTCTCGGTGAATGGGAATCAACTCTTAGTGATGCCGTTGCGCTCGTAAATGCGAATTTTTTTGACCCACAAAATCGCGTGTTGGGTTTATTGGTCAGTGATGGGATGGTGTATGGTTCATCGTATTTCGGGCGTGGTGGGACATTTGTCATACAAAATGGTCAAGCAAGGGTTCGCTCCAATCTTGTTGAACCCTATCAAGGCGAAGCATTGGAGCAAGCTGTACAAGCATTTCCAATGCTGGTTTTGGATGGGGTGTCGATATTCGAAGATTTATCTGCTACTTCGACATCTCGGCGCACGATTGTTGCACAGGATATTCAGGGGCGAATTTTGTTGATGGTGACACCGTTTCTTGGTTTATTGTTAACAGAATTAAGTGTCTATTTGCCAACGACAGATATGGGAATTGTCAATGCAGTGAATTTGGACGGAGGAGGTTCGACTATGATGTTCGTAGCACCGTCGAACTTCCGTTTACCATCCTTAGACCCAGTACCATCAGTATTAGCAGTCTATCCTCGCTAGTTGTTTTGCCCCTGTAATCTGAGAACGATTTCAATGGCATTATCAGTTGTGCTAACAGACTGAATACTAACGGCTGGATTATCTCGTAAAGCGCGATTCTGGAAAGCTTGCTGAAGTTGGCTATTGAGTTGAGAAAGCGTCTCATTATTGGCATTAAAACCTTCGATATTGAGTGCAAGGACTTGAGTATTGACAACTCCGTTGAGGACATTCAGTTGAATTGTCATATTGCCGCTGACACGTCCTTGTCCATCTCGACGGTCATGTTCACCAGAGATGAAGATTTGTCCATTCTGTAAATCGACAGATAGATTTCTTAACAGAGGATTGGGTGATTGATTGAGTGCATTTTGAATAATTGTGTTGGCTTCTGCCTCATTAAGCCGAATGGTAACGTCAATTCCACCTGCTGAGTTACGTTGGACTCCAATGTTATCTCGATTACATCCAGTAAGGACAATCAGGAGCAATGTAATCAAAGATGAGCTTTTGCTTCATCGCATATTTCCCTTTGATCTAGGCTACTGATGATTCTAACCGATTATTGTGTAAAAATTGTCATTAGAACGTAAAATTTCTGAAACCTGACAGGATTTCTAGCTGGTGTAATACCCCTACCACTCATTTCACAATCCGCTACAATACTGCCGTTTTGCATATAGTTACAGCATCTATAATCAGGAGATGGCATGGCAAAACCTAAATCTCAGGCAATGAATCAATTGGTTACATTATTCGATCCGCGATCTGCAACGGCAGAAGCCTTTCGGACATTGCGTACCAATTTGATGTTTAGCAGTGTCGAAAATCCTATTCAGACCTTATTGGTAACTTCTACAGCAAAAGATGATGGCAAAAGCATAGCTCTCGCGAATTTGGCGGTGACATTTGCGCAATCTGGAAACAAGACGATTTTGGTCGATAGCGATTTACGTAAACCATCTCAACATACTATCTGGGGAGTTGACCAACAAGCTGGGCTAACAACCATGATGTTGGAAGATTCTGCACTGTCGAATCCACCCTTAGTTGATACGCAGATTGATAATTTGCAGTTGCTTCCGTCCGGTAATTTGCCACCAAATCCAGCTGATTTATTAAGTAGCCAGCGGATGATTGAGGTCATCGGTGTCCTGAAGGCGCGTGCATCATATGTGTTATTCGATAGTCCGCCCGTGTTGACGGCAACTGATGCGACGTTGCTTGGGATTAAATTGGATGGGACATTGCTTGTGGTACGAGCTGGAGATACCCGCCGTGACCATGCCAATCGTGCGCGGGAAGCCTTAGAACGGGTGCATGTGCGTGTCGTAGGTGCTGTGCTGACAAATGCACCCAGCGAATCCACCGTTGGCTATTAAGACAACAAGGAGAGATGGGACAAGTTAATGAAAGGTCTAATTCTGAGTGGCGGGAAAGGCACACGGCTGTATCCGCTAACCTATACTCGTGCCAAACAACTGATTCCTGTTGCCAATAAACCTGTCTTGTTTCGGGTCATTGAGTCGATTCAAGAAGCGGAGGTGACAGAAATTGGCATTGTTGTCGGGCAGACTGCACCAGAAATAATCGAAGCTGTGGGGGATGGCAGCCGATGGGGTGTGAAAATAACCTATATTCATCAAGATAGTCCTGATGGATTGGCACATGCCGTTAAAATTTCACAGGACTTCATTGGTGATGAATCGTTTGTGATGTTTTTGGGCGATAATGTCTTGCAGTGGGGGATTGGTCCATTGATACAAGAATTTGAGTCCAATCCATGGAATAGCCAAATCGTACTGAAAGAAGTTGAAAATCCATCTTCTTATGGTGTAGCAAAGTTACGGGATGATAATAGCATCGAACAGTTAATTGAGAAGCCAGAAAATCCACCCAGTAATCTAGCATTGGTGGGTGTGTATATGTTCGATAAAAATATCTTTGAGGCTGTCAACTCAATTCCACCGTCTGGGCGAGGTGAATATGAAATCACGGATGCCATCCAATGGTTGATTGATAACGGCTACAGTGTGTTTCCGCATGTGTATCAAGGTTGGTGGATTGATACGGGAAAGTCTAAAGAGATGCTGGATGCGAATAGTCGGGTACTCGATGAATTAAACCCAACTATCGCTTCGACAGCAACTATTGATGAACAATCTCAAGTCGATAGTCGCGTGACAGTTGAAGATGGCGCGACTATTATCAATAGTGTGGTGCATGGACCGACGATTATTGGCGAAAATGCTCATATTGAAGATAGCTATATTGGACCCTATACAAGCATTCATAATAATGTGATGGTACGTGAGAGTGAGGTTGTCAATAGCATCATCTTGGAAGAGAGTGTTGTGACGGATTTGGATGTCATGTTACGGGATAGCTTGATTGGACGGAAAGCAACCGTCAAAAGCAATCGAAAACGTCCACGAGGACTCAAGATGAACCTTGCTGATAACAGTAACCTGTGGATTTAGTCAATAAACATAGAAAGTGAACCATTCAATGCAAAACGATATTCAACTCATTGCTGTTGATTTAGATGGCACGTTATTGAACAGCAAGCACGAATTAAGCGAGAAAAATGCTTTAGCAATTGATCAAGTGACGGCTAAAGGTGTCAAAGTTGTCATTGCAACTGGAAAATCACGGCATTCAGCAAAAGCGATTATCGACAAATTTAATCTCGATACGCCGGGAATCTATACACAAGGTATCTTGATTTATAACGGCGATGGAACACTGCGACATCAACAGACGATGGATGTGGATTCAGCACGGCAAGTCATTTCCTTTGCAGAAGATCGTGGTTTTGATGCGTTGATTTATAGCAATGACAAGATTTTGGCGCGGAAAAATGACCCGAAAGCAGAGGAATTGCAAGCCTATGGTGAGCCATTGCCAGAAGCTGTTGGACCATTGCAAAACATTCTGCATACCATTCCAATTCATAAGATTATTCTTTTCGGGAAAGAATCGGGCATTAATGCGTTGCGGTGGCAGTTGAAAGCGCAATTGAATGGTCAAATTACGCTGACAAGAGCGCAGGTTGAGGGGATGTTGGAAGTTTTGCCTGCTAATGCATCGAAGGGCAAAGCACTGCTACGGTTGCTGAAAGACATGGATATTGATGCTAAGCATGTGTTGGCAATTGGTGATGGTGAAAACGATAGCGAGATGCTGGAAACGGCTGGTATTGGCGTTGCGATTGGTAACGCTGTTGAGGCATTGAAGAAGATTGCTAATCATGAAGTTGCATCGAATGATGATGATGGGGTAGCCGAAGCGATCGAGAAGTATGTTTTGGGTGAGCAGATTAAGATGCCAGAAAAAGTTGTTCAAGCAACGACACAAGCAAAACCTGAAACAAAGACTGAGGACACAGCATCATGAAAAATATCCTCGTAACAGGTGGGGCAGGTTTCATCGGCAGTGCTTTTGTTCGTTATATAGTGGAGAAGTATCCAGAATACAACATCATCGTTTATGACAAGCTGACCTATGCAGGCAATTTGGACAAT
>JANQRM010000185.1 GCA_028284565.1 Anaerolineae bacterium
AATCGTCCCAACCCCCTGCGGAGTTTGAATCAACATGCCATCTTGTGGGGCTTCTTCACAGCCGACACTGCCAACCCCAGACGAGAAGGTAAAGGCTTGCATCGGAGCGTATCCACCATCACTATCTGCTTCCTCGCTGACTTCAACTACATCGAGTTCTGTCACCTCACCCTCCACAGCAATCAGGGGAACATACAACCAACCGGTTCCGGCTTCATCAGATAATTGCACATGCACCCAATCCCCCGCTTCGTTCCGTCCATCAGCGACTACAACATCCCCTGCTGATAAACTTCCCAAGATAGCAAAGGTTGTTCCGGGACCGCCTCGCAAATTCATCGCCCCACTTACCATCACATCCAACATCAGGGGTTGGCTAGTACCTTCATTATTGATTTCGACATCCCCAAACAGCAACAAAGTCACATTTTGCCCCGGCAAGGTATCAGGTAGATTCGCCTGCACTGAGAGGACAGCGACTCCCCATTCATTGGGTGTGATCAGTGGACTAAGTTGCAAGGATTGAATAGCCACCACATCCACAATATCTCCACCTTCATTAAATGTAGTACCTGATGAATCCACTTGTGGGAGGAGTTCAATTTGAGCATTGCCATAACAGGCTTGGTTGCGTCCGACTTCTGCACAATTCGCCCCTGTCGATTCCAGTGCCTGTTGGACAAGCAAGGGACAGCTATTGTCCTGTGCGTCAAGGCGAAAGAAGGTTGCCATTGGCATAATGAATAACAGGCTTGTCCATATCATCGCAATACGTTGCTTAGCTTGATTCTGGAACATCAACATTCTACCTTTTCATCAAACTGTTCGTTACAATCTTAAAGCGTTTTCTCTATTTTAATCCACTATCCATTCAATTTGGCAATTCACATGGCACAAGCAACTTCTATGACACCTCAAACCTCAGACATCATTATCATCGGTGGGGGCTTGGCAGGCACAGCCACATTATGGGCAATTCACCGAGCCGAACCCAACTTAAACATCGTCCTCATTGAGCAAAACGAACATCTCGGTGGAGGGAGTTCGGTTGCCTCACTGGAGTGTTTTCGCTCTTGCTGGGCAACCCCTTGTATCGCCCAACAAATGCAACGGAGCATTGAGGTCTTTTTGAACGCCGATGAATTTCTTGGCGACGACAGTGGACAAGCCCTCGGTGTAAGGCAACACGGCTACCTCTTTTGTGGATTCACCCCCCAACAAGCGGAGACTCAGCGAGAGGAAGTGCAACATCTGCATCGTATGGGGATGACGCATGTTGAATACCTTGATACAGATGAGTTGCATCATCGCTTCTCATGGTTAGAGACGACTGTCATCGGCGCAAAATACGACTCTGTGGCAGGTTCCATTGACTCCAACGCACTTGTCCAAGCCTATACACGCAGTGCTAAATCAGCCCAGATTGTGTTTGGTGCAAAGGAGACGCAACTGCTGGTTGAATCTGGCAAAGTTGTCGGCGTCCAAACCAGCAAAGGTACGGTTCATGCGCCCCGTGTTGTGATTGCTAATGGTGCTGGCGCGTATCAACTGGGACAGACAGCTGGACTGGAGTTGCCTGTGATTGTTCGTCCGCGTCAGAGCTTCACGACTCCATGGCGACACGAGACCATCCCTGAACATGCACCCATGATGATTAGCGCACCGCCCTTCCCCCATCTCCGTCCAGAAGCGCAAAGTGGTGCAATCTTTGGCTGGGAATATGAGTGGCACAACAAAGCTGTCGATACGCCACAAGATACCGTCTTCCATGATGCCTTGCGTGTCCCTGTGTATCCGACTTCACGCCTCAAAGACCCCCGCTTTCCATCCATGACGCTGATGCTACTGGGCAAGCAGTTTGGACATGGAGAGGATGAGGGCTTCAATGACACACGTTATCTACGTGGGATACAACACAACATCGGGTACTATGTTTATCGGGATGAGACGGTTGCCTATCACACCTTGCCCGATGGCACACAGCAACCTTATGTCAGTGAACGCGCCATCATTGATTTGCATCCTGATGTCGAGGGTTTGTTCCTCTCCCTTGCCCATAGCGGACATGGCATCATGACTTCTCCGGCGGCGGGTGAAATCGTCGCCAGCAAGGTACTCGAACAGCCTTTGGAACATCCTTTGTATGAAGATTTCGGCATGGATGTCCCGTGGGTCGAGCATGATATGAATGCGCTCTAATTCCCTAGCATCTTCTTCTGCTCCCAATAGCGGTCAGATGCGGTGATACCATGAATGAAGATGATGGGGACGCTTTCAATTTGTGGATTGTATCCCAGCGCGAAAATGCGATGCTCAGTAGTCTCAAAGATTTTTTCAGTAGATGACAGAATCAAAGAGTATTACCTTCGCTTGACACAATTTGCGATTGATTATAACGAACCTGTATTGAGATCGAGTGAGTGTATTGATTTAAGATTACATTTCGTCCAAGATACGATAACTTAAACCAAGTACTACCTTTTCCAAGTCCGATTTAAAGACATTACGATAGGCATAGACAGGGACATCCTCAGAAATACTCATCCCTTGCCGAAGTTGTGGCACATCAACGTCTTTGATGTGATGATCATGTACCAGAATAACATAGGGGATAGACGCATAATTACTAAACTGTTGAATCATCTGGGTCGCTTCTGCCCAAGATGATGTGTCATTCGCCACAACAAAGATATACCCCTTTGCACCTTCAGCCTGTATTTCATAGGTTTCTTCATAGGGGTTGGTATCATTTCCCCTTATTGGAAGTTGTGCAAGAAAACACTGGATATGGAGTTGTTCATCTACTGCAACCAGCGCATGAGTCCACCACCGATTTAATGCCCCTTCAAAGAAGTTTTTCATTTGATCGCGTTTATGGGGTGCACGACCGCGCTTCTTTGGTAAGCAAATATAGTATTCATTCAAATCCCCGATAAAGCGGGATTCGTTGCGCCCTACGAAGTCGATAATGATAAAATTCAATGTCTGCATGTTTACCTATCTATCAAGGGTTCGAGGATAGCTTCAACATCTTGTAGTGTTTCGACACGGACGAGGCTGTTGCGTATCTCGACGGAGCCTTCTTTATCTAGCTTGTATTTGGAGAGCTGTCCGCGCATTTCGAGGACGGCTTGCTTCTCATGGAGGACTGTGGATTCCATCGTGAGTTGGGCATGTCGCCACGCGAGGCGCGCCCGTTCTGTATGTGAGGGATTTGGGAGTATCTCACCTGTTCTCAGATAGGTTTCGATGTGATGGAATATCCACGGCTGACCAAGTGCCGCCCGACCAATCATCACGCCATCGCACCCTGTCGTTTCCAACATGCGTTTGGCATCTTCACCCGTGTGAACATCCCCATTGCCAATGACTACCAGCTTATCGACCGCTTGCTTAACATCGCGGATAACATCCCAATCCGCCTCTCCAGCATGACCTTGCTGGGCAAAGCGTGCATGAACCGCGACGGCTTGGACACCCACCTGTTCCGCCGCTTGTGCGAAGGGAATGGCTGTAACCACCCCATCTTCAAAGCCACTGCGGACTTTTACTGTCACGGGAACATCGACTGCATTGACGACAGTTTCCACAACTCGGGTTGCGGTATTAATATCCCGTAGTAATCCGACACCCCCTCCCTTCTTGGCGATTTTGGGAACCCAACAGCCCATGTTGATGTCCACGATGTCTGCGCCTTCTTCAACAATGAGTTGTGCCGCCTCTGCCATCACTTGTGGGTCGTTGCCGAAGAGTTGAACCGCAACCGGATGCTCACTTTTACGCCAGTTGAAATAGCGTACCGATTGCTTGCAAGAGCCTTTGTGTTGAAGCGCGTTGGAGCTGATGAGTTCGGTACAGACCAAGCCACAACCCCCTTGCTCCCGGCAGAGGGCGCGCAAGGCATAATTGGTGTGTCCTGCCATCGGAGCCAGCATCAAGGGTGTGTCAATATGGATGTCGCCAATAGTGATGGGATTAAGGAGGGTCGTTGGGGAGGTGTTGAACATAGTTGGATTGAGTTTTTGGTGATTGGTTGTCAGTTCTTAGTTTTGTTTAATTTTGGTTGTAAGTTATTTGTCGTCATCTTTCCCGTCGCGCGGATACTATATATTTTCGACGGTTAGCAGGCACGTTCCCGTCGTGACAACGGATAAAGTTATATTTGGGTTTGATTTAAGTTTAGAATATCTGCTTTCAGGATTTTGATTGGCATGATGTTGCTTTACAGATTCGTCATTTATTCACGATGACACAGCAAATTCCAACAGAAGCATATCACAAAATGAGGTCAAAGTGGGATGCAAATGGCTATGCATCTAGTGCGCGTAGACACTGCACATCGCTATGCATTTGCATCGGTCTGATAGTGGAATATATGCTTATCATCTGTTTTTTGAGTGTGGAATAGTGAAGACAAGAATCAAATTGCAGTTTAATCTTAATTCTAAAAACTGTTTTCTTTCTATTATAATTACCGTGTGTCTGGAGAAATTTTATCGTTGTCGGGGTGTGTCAGGAGAAGCAACATCATGTCATCAAGTGTCAGCTGGGGCAATACAGAAGAAACTATTTTAATCATGAAATTTGGGAAGCATTGGGAAGTCAATGACTTTCACTTGATGCGCCATGAACTGGATGCTTTGCAATCGCAAAAAAATCATCCAGTTGATGTGATTATTGATTTACAAGAGAGTGTGCTATACCCCTTAAATTTGCTTCGCCTATCACGCGAGAATTTGAATCGAAAACATCCGAATACGCGCCATATCATCTTGGTGACGACCAGCACATTTTTGCATCAGTTGTATCAAACCGCGCGGACGGTGATTCCACAAATGCAAGCGGTCAAGCTATTCAACTCGATGGCGGAGGCGTATCGGATGCTGGACGCGGAGCCCATCACTGTACCACACCAAGCCGCCACAAGCTATTAAATCGGTGAAGACTGATGGAAAGTAATTATGAAACGGTGAGCATGAGGCTGACCGCTTTTTTAATTCTTTAGACTTTGGAACTGAATCACGCTATCAATCGTCATATGACTAGAAGAGAGCTTGCTCAAGGAGGCAACTGATGATGAAGACTTTACGGACGATTGGAATTATCGGCGTTGTGTTGCTGATGCTATCGGTGACTCCCCTGCTGGCACAAGAGGCAGAGATTGGGATTGCCTATGGCGAGACGGTACATGGCGAAATTACCAACCAGCAGTTTGATGTGGTGTATGTCTTTAACGGTGAAGCAGGTGATATTGTGATGATTAATCTCATCCGCGACGAGACTGCGAGCTTTGACCCCTATCTTTATTTGACGACACCAGAGAATGATATTCTGGCACGGAATGATGACTTCTTTAGTTTGAATTCACGGATTATCGCGCAGTTGCCTAACGATGGCGATTTTTGGATTGTAGCGACGCGCCTGAGTGAACGAAGTGGGTCGGGTGAAGGCGGTTATCAATTAAGTTTGGAACAAGGGCGTGTGGGCAATGTCGATAGTACAATCGAAGGACAAGTCACACTGGATGATGTGCCACCAACACATATCTTCATCCCAGAGACGACAGGCGTGTATGCGATTGAATATAACCATGTTCGAGGAGCCTATTTCCCGAGCATGGTGGTGTCATTGATTTCACCGGATAACTATTATGAAGAAGACATTGCCCAAATATCAGGGCGGGGCTTGCAAGGCGGTACGGTTCGGGTGCAACTGGAAGCCAATTCCATCTATGTGCTGACTTTAGAGCAGAACCCCTATGATTATTCGGCGAGTAGTGGGGACTTTGCGCTGTATACGATGCGTGTTACTTTACCAGAGTAAAATATATTCAGTATCCTATGCGTCCAACGGTGGGTGATAAGCCTGCCGTTTTTGATTTTGGCTTCAGGTCAGATATTAGGCAACGAGCTTGGATATGAGAGAGGGTTTCATCACCCAATAGAGGGCTTTGTCACGCTGGCTGGGCTGGACCATCAGGCAAGCCACCTCTAAATCTCGGCGGTACATTTTCGCAATTTGGAGCGTCCTGCCCTTCCGTATTGTTATGGCGACTCGCAGGTTTGGATTCGAGCGATACTGTTTCAGCAGGGGAAGCAGGGATTTGATCATAAAGGCGAAGGATGGCAAACCAGTTTCGGGCGTTTCGATTAAGATGGAAAGCCCATTTTTCGCGTGGGTTAATAACAATTGCTTGAGTGTCTGAACCGACTCCGTAAAATCCTGTGGAGATGCCTCAGTCAACTGTAACAAGTAAGTTCGCTCAGTGATTTGTTTGATGTTGTGATTTGTGCGACTCATAGCCCGATTCCCATGATGTATTTGCGACACTTCGTTCTGTAACTTATCGTAACAGCAATTAGCGTGATGAACAATTAAGGTTTGTTGCACAATATAAACAAATATTTATAATTTGTCTTCTTTCATCTCCTGCTTGACAAAGTATACAATTTAGATTAATCTAAATTGTATTTTAGACACAAGAGTCATATCATGAGTCAACATTACTATCTCAATCGAAAGCATGCACTGTTGCGTCAGCATAAGCGAATGCTCAAGGTCGGTCGTCGGGTCATGATGAAGGTTTATCCCGTTGAGGACGTGCCGATCATTATCCAAGAAGCGACTCAGGAGCTTGAGACATTAATTCCTGAAATTCCTTATATCGGCGGAAAAGATAATCCTCTGACCGATACCCTAGAGCAGATGACGACCCTACTTGCTTTGTATAAGGTGTTGAAGCGTCGTGGTAAAAGCATCGAAACGATTGGGGTGATCGTGCAGAAGATGGCACAACAATATATTCAGCAATATCCTAAGTTCCTGCGACACTTAATCGGACGATACTATTTGTCCCGCTGGAATCGGCGACGAGTTGCAAAGAATGCTCAACGCTCTCAATCAGGAGAGTACCCTGCTAACTTCGTGTACGAGGTGGTTTCAGTGGATGATGGCACATGGGGAGTGAACTATTTGGAATGTGGTGTGCAGAAGTTTTTCCATGAGCAAGATGCCGATGAATTCACACCTTATATGTGTTTGGTCGATTTTCTGATTTTTCCGGCGATGGGCATCAATCTCCTGCGAGAAGGAACCCTTGCCAACGGCTGTACACATTGCGATTTTCGATTCAAGCAACACTAAGGTTAACATCATTTGACACATGCGTTCTAGTCACGCATAATAGACTAGACATTTGTTCTGTCACTGAATCTCATCTTGACATTTTGCGGTCTTGTCGCATAATGCTTGGGATACCAATCATTTGGATACCAATCATTTGGATACCAATAGTTTGACTACCAATGAATTACAAATGCCATCACCTCACATTTGAATTACATATTCTGCTGTCGATTTTAGGGAAAGTTTCGCGTCAGACGCTCGAACAACGTCTCCAAAATCATGAGAGCAATTTGAGTTCATTACAGTATTGGATATTGCGGATGTTGCAACATGAAGGCGCGTGTACGATGAGCGAACTGAGCCGAAAAGTCATGCTCGACCCCTCAACCCTTGTGCCGACAATTGACAACTTGGAACGCCGTGCATTCATCGTCAGAGAACGAGACCCAAATGACCGTCGTCGACTTCCGCTATCATTAACCATGCAGGGACTCACCGTGATTGAGTCGATTCCCCTGCTCGATGACGATCATCCCATTATCCACAGCTTAGACAAACTCGGAGAGGAACCCGCTGAACAAATGGTGGAACTATTACGTAAGCTAGTTATGAACCTACCCGACGGGGAACATCTATTGGAACAAGCCCAATCACGCATGAAACCGATTATTGCAAAGAACGAGGAGACACATGCAAGCAACTAGACGACGCGAAGGACAAGGCGGTCAACCCGGCTTATCCGACAAAGCACGACAAGGCTTACGGCGAGCAGTTGGCTATCTAGGCTTACAAAAGCGTACAGCCGCGATTGCTTATGGCGCGCTCTTCATCGCCACCATCGCCCAACTCGCTGTACCTGAACTCATCCAGAACATGATTAACAGTGTCACGGATGGGGTTCTTGCCGAGAACATCTTGGGCATGGATAACCTGATACAACGAGGAATCGCGCTGACCGCCGTGGGCAAGACTGCCGAAGAACTGCAAATCGCCCAACTCAATTCCGAAACGTGGCTTATATCGGGGATTGCGCTGATTATCGGCTTTGCGATTATGCGCGGGATTTTCTCCTTCATTCAGACCTACACAGCCGAGTATATGTCGCAGGGGGTTGCCTTCGACATGCGGAACTCCATCTTCTCGAAGATTCAACGGCTGTCTTTCAGTTATTACGACAATCACCAGACCGGGCAGTTGATGATTCGGGCGACGGATGATGTGGAACGAGTACGGATTTTCATCGCACAGGGGTTAATTCTCGCCATACAGGCGGTGATTTTGTTGGTAGCGACCTTGATTATCTTGTTCCTCACGAATTGGCAATTGACACTTGTTATCCTGCCGATTCTACCCTTGGCGGTTGTGATGTTTATGATCTTCGGGAGTGTGGCACAACCCCTTTTCATCGAAGTGCAAAAGCGTTTGGATCGCCTGAATACGGTGCTTCAAGAGAATGTTGCGGGGATTAAGGTCGTCAAAGCCTTCACCAAAGAGAAGTATGAACAGAAGAAGTTTGACGAAGCTACCGACCGCCTCTTCGACCAACAATTGAAGGTGTCGCGGACATTCTCGTTCCTGTTTCCGGTCATCTTCCTGATCGCCCAAGCTGGACAAGCCCTGATTCTCTACTTCGCGGGACAACAAATCATCGGCGGTTCACTCGATTTGGGTGAATATCAAAAGTTTGTGCTGTACCTAGTTTATGTCTTCTTACCACTCGGACAGTTAGGCTTCATCATCTCCTTGATGTCACAAGCCGCTGCCAGTGCCGAGCGTATCTTTGATATTCTGGATACGAAGAGTGATGTAAATGACAAACCGGATGCTCGTAAATTGCCTGATATTGACGGCACAGTGCGCTTTGAAGATGTCAGTTTCCGCTACTTTAGCACAGGCGATGATGTCCTGAGTGGAGTCAGCTTTGAGGCAAAAGCCGGCGAGACAATTGCCCTACTTGGTGCGACAGGGAGTGGGAAGACGACGATTATCAACCTCATCCCACGCTTCTATGATGTAAGCGAGGGTGCGATTACGATAGATGGGATTGATATTCGAGATGTCACCCAAGACAGCTTACGTTCGCAAATCGGGATTGTATTACAAGAGACTAATCTCTTTACTGGAACCATCCGTGACAACATTGCCTTTGGACGACCAGAAGCCACCATGGACGAAGTGGAGTCTGCCGCCAAAGCCGCCGCCGCGCATAAGTTCATTATGGAATTTCCTGATGGCTATGAAACTGCTGTCGGTGAACGTGGGGCGACCCTCTCTGGTGGGCAGAAGCAACGAGTGGCGATTGCCCGTGCCTTATTGCTGAAACCGAACATCCTTATTCTGGATGATTCAACGAGTAGTGTTGACTTCACCACCGAGCGACAGATTCAACGCGCCCTCGATACCTTGATGGAAGGACGCACGAGCTTTGTCATCGCCCAACGGATTTCAACCGTGCAAAACGCGGACAAAATTATCATATTAGACAAAGGGAAAGTTGCCGATATTGGCACGCACACCGACCTGATGGAAATCAGCCCGATTTACGCTGACATATACAACTCACAACTCGTCGATGACTTGGACGATAGCGCAGAAACCGATGCCGAGGAGGTGATCGAACAATGATGGGATTAGATGGGGGTCGTCGATTATTCGAGCAAGAAACCCTCAAACCAAAAGACATTAGCCAAACCTTGAGCCGATTCGGGGGGTATTTCCGCAAATACTGGCAGGGTGCTGTCCTTGCTTTCATCCTGATTATCATCGGGACATGGACACAAGTGGTTGCGCCAGAGCTGATTGGTCAAGCAGTGGATTGTTATCTCTTCCCGCAACCACAGTCGATCGATAATTGTACACATACCAGTGCGAATGTACTGGCACTAGAAGATGCCGATAAACTCGGCGGATTGACAACCATTGTACTGACGCTCGTCGGTCTCTATATCTTGGGAGCCATCGTTAATGGACTCGCCTTCTATGCCATGAACTGGACAGGTCAAAACGTCTTACGGAAGATTCGTCAACAACTCTTCCGTCAGATTCATCGCTTGTCACTTGGTTATTACTCGCGCAATGAAGCGGGTGACATCATGAGTCGGGTGACAAATGATACCGATACCATCCAGCAAGCCTTTAGCTTCGCCTTATTGCAAGTGGTCGGCGGGGTCTTGCTCATGGGCTGGATAATCATCCGCATGTTGCAAGCGAATGTGCCTTATGCCCTTGTCAGTCTGGCAATTATGCCTGTGATGGCGATTGCGACATGGTACTTCTCTAGTCAAGCACGTAAAGCTTTCCGTGTCGCGCGTCAAGAGATGGGGAGCGTGAATGCCGACTTACAAGAAAGCATCTCTGGTGCGCGGGAAGTGCAAGCCTTCAATCGGGAAGAAGAGAGTATCGCCCAATTCGAGACAGTCAACGAATCGAACCGTGCCGCGAATATCCGCGCCGCCGCCTTCACGAGTGCCTTGCGCCCGGTGTTAGAAGCTCTGGGATATGTTGCGTTGGGGATTGTCGTCCTTGCAGGTGGCTTGTCTGTCTTGCGGAATGAACCTCTCTTTGGCACAGCGATTATCTCTTTGGGTACCGTCTTTGCCTTCGTGGGGTATATCCAGCAAATCAACCAACCTCTCTTCCAGATTGCCCTGCTGTGGACGAATGTGCAGAGTGCCATCGCGGGGGGTGAACGCATCTTTGGTCTTTTGGATACAGAGCATGACATCAAAGAGAAGCCCAATGCGAAGGCAATGCCAGAAATCAAAGGGAATATCGCCTTTGAGAAGGTCTATGCGGAATACGTTGCCAATGAACCTGTACTACAGGGTGTTGACCTCGACGTGAAAGCCGGACAAATGGTGGCGATTGTAGGTCCGACGGGTGCAGGCAAGACGACAATGATTAACCTCCTGCCTCGCTTCTATGATCCAACCCAAGGCGCAGTGAAGATTGATGGAATCGACGTGCGCGATGTGAGCATCGATAGTCTGCGGAATCAAATCGGTGTTGTCTTGCAAGATACCTTCCTCTTCAGCGATACCGTGATGGAAAATATCCGCTACGGGAAATTGGATGCTAAGGATGAAGAAATCATTGAAACTGCCAAGAAGGTCGCGGCGCATGACTTCATCGAGCGACTGCCTGATGGGTATGAAACGGTACTCGGTGAGCGTGGGAGTGGTTTGAGTCAAGGTCAGCGTCAGTTGATTGCAATTGCGCGTGTTGCTCTGATGAATCCGAATGTGCTGATTTTGGATGAGGCAACTTCCAGTGTCGATACCCGCACAGAACGAGTCATCCAAAGTGCCTTTGAACAATTGCTTGAAGGACGTACGAGCTTTGTTATCGCCCACCGCCTGAGTACCATTCGCAATGCCGATTTGGTGTTGATGCTCAAAGATGGTGAAATCATCGAGCGCGGGACACACAAATCCCTCCTCGAACAAGGTGGCGCATACTATGACTTATATATGAGCCAATTCCGCGAAGAAAACGGTGAAGAAGATGTCGCTGTAACTGAAACTACAGAAGCCGAGCCATCTGGGAATTAGTATCAAGACATCAGAGATCAGATAATAGAAATCAGAAAGGACGTGGCGTATCACCCGTCCTTTTTTGTTACACGACCCTGCCCCATTTGCGTTACACTTGTCTGTATCCAATTGATATGAGGGAACCCCATGAGTGACTTTCCAATTGAAGGTATGGCATTGACGCATATTCTAGTTGTGAGCGACATTGAGAAATCGAAAATTTTTTATCGAGATGTATTAGGTGCGTCCCTCTTTCGAGAATATGGTGGCACATCCTGCGTGTTCCAATTTCAAGGCGCGTGGCTCCTGATCGTCACAGGAGGCGAGCCGACTGCCGATAAGCCCGATGTCTCCTTTGAACCACCCGACAATCCCAATCAGGTGAGTCATGCCATGACCATCCGTGTCCCGAAGTGCCAAGAAGCTTATGACATCCTCAAAGCACGAGGCGCGGACTTTATCACCCCGCCCTACGATTGGGGAGCCGAGATTCGCTGTTTCTTCCGCGACCCAGATGGACATCTGTTTGAGATTAGTGAAGCGACTTGATTCCTTATCAAATTTTCCAAAGAGCGATACTATTCAGTCACAATGAATTTATGTCTTGAGGATTTATCATGAGTCAATCACTCGCGGGTAAAGTGGTTATCATCACGGGAGCGAGTTCGGGTATCGGCGCGGCAACGGCACAGCTGTTGGCAGAACACGATTGTCGTTTGGTCTTGACTGCCCGTTCAGAAGATAAGATGCAATCCATCGCCAATGAACTCGATACGGATACGCTTGTTATTAAAGCAGACATCACCCTCAAAGAGGATGTGCTTCGGATTGTTGAGGAGACAGTTACTCAGTTCGGGCAGGTGGATGTGATGTTTGCTAATGCGGGAATCTATATCCCCGGCAAAATTGCAGAAGGCAACCCCGACAATTGGGCGAACCTGATGGATGTCAATATCAACGGAGTGATGCGCTGTGTCCATGCCGTTCTGCCCCATATGATGAAGCAGGGTTCGGGAGATATTCTGGTGTCAAGTTCAATTTCTGGCTTTGTGGATATTGATTGGGAGCCTGTCTATAGTGCATCCAAACACGCGATACAAGGCTTCGTCCATACCATCCGTCGCCAACTGTCCGAAGCTGGCTCCCGCGTGGGAGCTGTTGCACCGGGTGCTGTTGCCAATGAACTGTGGGGCATCACAGATGAGGACGAGATCAACCGCCTGTCAGTTGAAACGCATCAATACCTGCGTTCAGAAGATGTCGCTGAAGCCGTTGTCTTTATGCTAACCCGCCCACCCCATGTCACCATCCGCGATTTGGTTATGCTCCCCCAAAATCAAGATATATAACGTGAGCTTAGGAAATTCGTTTCGACAGTCATTGCGAGTCTCAGCAAACATCATCTGTCTTGCCCGATTTTCAGATCAATGTAGCAATCAAGTATTTTGCATGAAGCGCACCCAAATCCATTTAATCATACACTCAAATACAACGCATCTGCAAAACTGGATGACTGTGCCCTTTTAATGCTGAATTTTTCAGCATAATAGCCGAAACTCACGTAATTTAGGGGATATATATCAGTATTTCCTTTTCAGAATTCTCGCTATCATGATGGCAAGGAGGACAAGATCATATAGAAAAGGAGACAATATGCCTCTGCAAACGGTTCAGCATCCTCGCAGCCACAAGGTAGACTTGGATGCGGTTGGTATCCAAATCTCGGAAGGTTATAGCTTAGTCCATTGGAATCTGAACACGCCAGAGATTATTGAGTATGCCATTAAACTGGGCGAGGCTCATCAAACCAATCATGGTGCATTACGTGTCCTGACCGGACAATATACAGGTCGAAGCCCAAAGGATAAGTACTTCGTTGAAGAACCCTCATCTAAGGACAAAATTTGGTGGGGCGACATCAATCAAGCGACCTCACAAGACTTGTTCGATCATATGCATAAGCAAGTGTGTTTTCATCTCAGTTTACGAGAACATCTATTTGTCATGGATTTGTTCTGTGGCACCGACCCCAAGTATCGGCTTCCGCTTCGAGTGATTAGCGAAGTTGCCTATCATGCGATTTTTGCTCGAAATATGTTTGTTCGCCCCTTACAGGAAGAGCTGAGTGTTCATGAGCCGGAATGGACAGTGATGGCGGCACCGACTCTAGTTGCCGATCCGCATAAAGATGGGACGAAGACGGGAACGTTTATCGGTGTGGATATGGCGAAAAAACTCATCATCATCGTTGGAACACGGTACTCCGGTGAGGTCAAGAAAGGTATCTTCTCTGTAATGAATTATCAGTTGCCCCAGCAGGGTGTATTACCTATGCACTGTTCGGCTAACGTCGGTCCTAAAGGCAACACGACCGTCTTTTTTGGTCTCAGTGGTACTGGCAAAACCACTCTCAGTGCCGACAAGTCGCGGACGCTCATTGGCGATGATGAACACGGCTGGAGTGACGATGGCATATTTAACTTTGAGGGTGGATGCTATGCCAAGGCAATTAACCTTGATCCGGAAAGTGAACCCGAAATCTACGCGACCACGCAAATGTACGGCACGATCCTAGAAAATGTACTCCTTCGACATGAAGATCGAAGCCCGGATTTTTCTAGTACGCGCTTCACGCAAAACACGAGAGTATCCTATCCTATTCATTTCATCCCTAATGCTAGTGAAACAGGTCAGGCAGGGCATCCTCAGAATGTCGTTTTCCTCACAGCAGATGCCTTTGGAATCTTGCCTCCTATCAGCAAGCTCACATCGGCTCAGGCTCAGTATCATTTTATCAGCGGTTATACCGCAAAGGTTGCTGGGACAGAACGCGGCGTGACAGAACCCCAAGCTACATTTAGTGCTTGTTTTGGTGCGCCATTTATGCCTTTACATCCCACGGTCTATGCCGATATGTTGGCTCAGAAGATTGAAACGCATCGTGCGAATGTGTGGCTCATCAATACGGGATGGAACGGTAGAGGCGAGCGGATGGCACTGCAGCATACCCGTCGTATGGTCAATGCCGCCATTGATGGTGAATTGGACAATGTGGAGTTTGTGGAAGAGTCCTACTTTGGGTTACAAATTCCTGTCCATGTACCGGACGTGCCGGATGACCTCTTAGACCCATGTAACTCATGGGAGGATCCCGGACTATACGATGAGAAAGCTAGGAATCTGGCGAGCATGTTCCATCGAAATTTTGAACAGTTCCGGGATCAAGCTAGCGAAGAAACCCTCAGTGGTGGTCCAAGAGTCTAGGAATTGAGTTCATGACTCTCATTTGTAAGGGCGGAGTGCTGTCCGCCCTACTGTAAGTTGATAGCTAAACGCTTATCACCATGCACAATAGCCACCATCAATCACCATATCCGCACCTGTCATAAAGTCCGAGACCTCTGATGCGAGGAAGACCACTGCACCTTGCAAGTCGGTGACTTCTGCCATGTGTCCCATCGGAGTCAATCCCAACCACTTAGGAGCCATATCCTGACCGACAGGCGTTTCTAGCAAATCAGCAACTAATTTCGTGCGTGTATAGCCCGGACTAATGCAATTCACCCGCACCCCACGGTCTGCCCATTCTGTTGCCAGACTGCGCGTGAGATGAAGTACGCCTGCTTTTGTCGTGTTGTAGACCGCTTGCTTTTGGGGATAGTTGGCAATGGATGCCGACATCGAAGCCATGTTGATAATCTTGCCGTAGCCAGCCGATAACATCACTTTCGCCTCTGCTTGTGCGCTAAAGAAAACCCCCTTCAAATTGATATTGTTCATCTTGTCCCAGTTTTCTTCGGAGACTTCTTCCGCGGCTGTCCAATCGGCAATGCCTGCGTTGTTGACCGCAATCGTCAGTTTGCCCCAATGCTCTACAATCGCGCCGACCATCGCTTCACATTGCGCTTTCTCGGTGACATCGGCATGCAAGGCAATGGCATTGATATTTTTTTGTGCCAATTCATCGGCAACTGTCTCTGCCCGTTCCAGCACCAAATCCACTATGGCGACAGATGCACCCGCTTCGCCCAGTGCATGAGCAAAGGCGCGCCCAATTCCTTGGCCGCCGCCTGTTACTAGCGCAACACGGTCTGTCAGTTGAAAGCGTTCTAAAATGGGCTTGGCATTGATTACATTCGGCATATGAAGTCATCCTTAAACTAACAAATATTATGGCTAGGAGTTTATCTATCGAAGGCAAGTCCCGCCACAATCGTCTCCAGGTAAAACGCCACGTCGTCTGTGTCATAGGATTGCAAGAGGGTATCTTGAATCGTTTCGCGCTTCACTTCCCCATGCTCATCGAGTAGCGCATAAGTATCACGGATGAGCCCAAACTCTTGATACAGTTCTGCTTGGCTCAACAACTGGTTGTTATGCCCCATCACTACAATCTCGGCAGAAAAAGCAGACAGCTTGTCGATGAGTGGAAGGACTTTGGACTTGGTAAAATGTTGAGGCGTTTCATAGACGGTGTAATAGAAACAATCCCCTAAAAATAACACCTTGTCTTCTGGGATAACCATCACTACTGAATCGGAGGCATGGTCACCTCCGACATGATGAATTTCACAGGTCACACCTTGCAGATTCAACCCCACAAATTGTCGGAAGGTAATCTCTGGTTTCCGTAGTACTAGCCCTTGACGTTGTGCATTGCTCATTTCAAGCACCATATGCTCACGGGTGAATTCCACTTCATGCCCCTGCGCCACCAAATTGGGCAAGTTGCCATCTCCATAATCTAATGACATCATACGCTCGATATGCTGTGCGGTTTCCTCATGCGCAATGATGGGACAGTTCAATGCCGCCATGCCAAAGACATGGTCCCAATGCCAATGCGTCAATACCGCATAATCCGGCAGAGCAATTCCCTGTTTTGCCAATTCGGATACAAATTGTTGAGTATGAGTCGGCGATGCGCCGATGTCAAGCAAGACCACCTGATTATCACCCACAACCGCGCACAATGAGGGTCTATCGGTTCGTGATTCGGGTGTAAACCACCACACATGCTCAGAGATTTGGTGTAGGGTGCAAGGTGGCAATTCGGTTGTCATGGTTACTTTCTATTCACTAAAGGACTTGATTATCAGAGATACTATCGCATCAACAGACTTTTCAATATGGATAATGATGGCTTCGTCTGATGAGGGTGGTTCGAGGGTTTCAAACTGACTTCTGAGCATATCTGCTTTCATATAATGATCGTGGCGTGCGCTCATTCGTTCCCAAATGATGTCAAAGTCGCCCGACAAATGAACAAAGGTCACATGGTCATGCCCCCGTCGCAACAGGTCACGATATGCTTGCTTCAATGCAGAACATGCCAGCACAGCCCCTTTATCCGCCATCAAATGCTCTGTAATCAGGTCATGTAAGCGCAATAACCACGGCTGACGGTCTGCGTCATTCAAAGGGATACCCTTGCTCATCTTGGCAACATTCTCTGGGGGATGGAAATCATCACCATCATAAAATGGGATACCTAACACTTTTGCCAACGCCTCGCCGATTGTCGTCTTCCCACTGCCCGACACCCCCATGATGACGTAGACGAGCTTCATTTGCATTCTCTCAGGGTAATTTGAGTTCGCAAAACACTTTCAGAGTATTGTGGCTTTATGATTTAGCAACCAGTCGGCTTTTTTTCTGCTATTTCCCATAGTTTACGAAAGTCTCTAATGTATCCGTTTGCCCATTTTTCATTATCTAAGATTGATAATTTGAATGCAAAATTATCCGTTGTTTTTTTATATCGATAGGGCATGACAAATACTTGCCCTTTATGTGATTCAGGATCAATAATAAAGTAAGCAACGGTAATTGGTGTATCTACTATTCCAACACAGCCACCTTTTGATTGAATTTCATGCTCAATTGCTGGCATGTTATTGGTTGCTCGTGATGGTAGAGATGTGCCTAAATAGATACCAACAGATTCCGCATTACTACTATCTTCCTGAATCGTAAGAAATCTTACATCTACGCCTGATTCCAAAAGTTCCTCAAATTGATCAGATGTAAATATATCTTTAACCAAATTGATTGGTAAACCCTTTATCCATAGCCTTTTTTCAGCTTTTAAACACTCTTCAATAACGGTTTGTTTTGAAGCTTCGACGATTTCACACTGATTCGAGCGATCTAAATTTCTCTCTAAGAGAAAGTAAGATAAAACAAGGAAAATTATTGTTGCCCCAACCAATTCAGTGCCTATATTTAGAATTACTGGATTAAATTGATCGGGATCGGCAACAATAATTATTGCTATTAGAATCAACCCAATTAGTCCAATAATGATATAAACGGCTTCTCGATGTTTTTTTAATATATTCATATAGAATTTCTCATTTTTAAGAAATTTGATACAAAAATTAAATCATACGATAAATCTAAACTCTATATTGCTTTTCACTGCCTTAGATAGAGATATATTTTAGGTAAAGCCTTTTGAGCTGACTTATAAGTATATTAAAAAATGACTGCCGATTCATCAACCGACAGCCATCTTATTTCGCGCAACGGAGAAATCCTGAATTAGAACTGACTCCACAGGTATTGTGTGGTCACATCATGATGGAACTTCACCTCATCTGTCTTGACCAATGAGCCAAGTTTACGCGGGCAACGGTCTGCTGAACGGAGCTTCAATTCTGTGTAGCGTCTTTGTACCTCTGCTCCCAGAATGTCCTTGACGAAATCACTTGATGAGAAATCTTGAATCGCATCATAGATGTTATCGGGCAGGGTGTCTTCTGGATTCAGGTTCGGTTTAATTTGCCCACTCAATCCCGTCTTAATCAGCGTGTGCATCACCAAATAGGGATTGGCATCGGGCGCAACAGAGCGCACTTCCACCCGTGCCGACCTTTCATTACCCAGCGGAATGCGAATCATCGAACCCCGATCAATCGCGGAGGCTTTGATTTCATTGGGCGCCTCGTATTCTGGGTCCAGCCGACGATATGAATTGACACTCGAATTTAGTACCAAACATATATCCCGTGCATGTGACAAAATGCTGTTGATAAAGTTCCAGCCAGAGTCGGATAGCTTGTCTTGTCCATTGGCATCATAGAAGAGGTTGTTGCCATCTTTGGAGAGAGAGAGATTGGTGTGCATTCCATTACCATTCACCCCCGCGATGGGCTTGGGCAAAAAACTAGCGGTCTGATTATTGAGATATGCCACTTGTCGCGCTACCAATTGATACAGTTGAACTTGGTCAGCAGCGATGAGCGCATTGGCATAGGAGTAGTTAATCTCAAATTGTGAAGGCGCGACTTCGGGGTGATCTTTCTCGTTCTGATACCCCAACGCTCGTTGAATTTCTGCTACAGAATCAATGAATAACCGAAGCGGGTCAGCAGGCAAGGAATGATAATAGCCCCCATGCGTCACCACCTCAAAGATGCCCGTTTCAGCAAAATGCTGTTCGGCATTGCGTCCCTTAAAGAGGAAGCCTTCAATCTCATTGGCAATATTCACGGTAACCCCATCATTGGTGCGGAGTCCCCTCAGTAGCTCCTTTAACTGGGAACGCATGTCGGCTACATAGGGTGAACCATCCGTTTCGCGCACTTCGGCAAAGACCAACACCTTACCGGGTCCCCAAATATCCGCTGGCAACCAGTAAAACGCCGACCAATCGACAGCCAAACGCAAGTCGGATTCCTCTTGCAACGCAAATCCCCGAATGGACGAGCCATCGAAGGTCAAATTGTCAACTGAATTCAGCAAGAAGACCTTGTCGTAATCCAACATATGCATACGCCCTTCCAAGTCTGTGAAACAGACCGTGATGGCTTTAATGCGCTTCTCGTCCGTGAGGTAGCGGATTCGTTCTTCGCGGACTTCAGCGGCAGGGATGCTGTAGTCGGCGCGTTTCGCCTTCGCCTCTAGATTGAGTTGCTCCAATTCATCATAGGGAATTTCCAGATAATCACGCATAGATTAACTTGTCCTTATTTGTTGAGAATAGACACAAAACGAAACCCTATCATAGGCTTCCAAACCCATGATAGGACGTAATCGGCTAATGTAGCACAAATCTTTGAAATCCAAAGGGCAATGATGTCTATGCACTATGCCTCAAAATGCATAGAATCACCAAAATAGGAAGTGATTTAGGCATGTGGATAATTGCGAGACATGAGATTTTGACAGTGTGTTATCGGATATTCCCACCTATGAACCCTGTAAATCCAACTCGATTCCCAACCCCATTTTTTCTGCATTTCGCAGGCAAATCCCAGCCGACATCACATCCTGTACTGCCACCCCAACCGACTTGAAATAGGTAATCTGCTCATTATTTTGTCGTCCTGTTTTTGTGCCATTCACCAGTTCGCCGACTTCAGCAACAATATGGCTCTCATCAATCAAGCCCGCTTCTAAGGGTATCACCAAATCCCCCGCCTCTGCCAAACTCGCCTCTCCCGAATCCACCACCACCAATGCCCGTTGAATTGTTGTTGCATCTACCTCCTGCATCGTTGGCAAATACGACCCGACTGCATTGATATGCGTCCCTTGCTTGAGTCGATTGCCATCAAAAACTGGCTTCATAGATGACGTTGCTGTGCAGACAATATCGGCTTGGTCAACGGCTGAATCAGCATCTTCAGTTACGATAACCTCACTTGGAATTACGCCTTGTCCTGCCATCGCCTTAGCAAATGATTCAGCATGTTGCCGATTTGGACTATATACCCACACCTGCTCAATTTGGCGCACCGTACACACAGCTTCTAGTTGTGTTCTGGCTTGGACTCCACTACCGATAATGGCGACTGTTTTGGCATCTTCTCTTGCCAATAAATCTGTCGCCGCACCTGCCCCAGCACCTGTCCGAATTGCCGTTAAACTATCGCCCTCTAAAATGGCTAATGGCTGTCCGGATTGACTATCAATCGCCAACACGAGTGCATGAATCATCGGCAAATTCAATTGACTGTTATTCGGAAACACCGACACAATCTTGATGCCAAAATTGTCTGTTTCCTGTAAATAGGCTGGCATCAACAAGGTCACATCCGACTCACTCGTATGCACCCGACTTCGCAAGGGCATTACCGCTTTGCCCGCCGACAACTGCCCATACGCCGATTTCATCCCCTCTATGGCATCCCGCATCGACAACGCCTGCGTGACATCCGAAGCCGATAAAAAGCGAACTTTGTTTGACATGATCTTATCCTAACATGAGCTAAGACTCAGTAAGGGCAGTACCAAACTGCCCCTACATATGACAACATCGTTTTCTGAAAAATATTAATTACTCGATACCCAAGTAGGCTTTTTGTACAGTTTCATTTTGTTGTAGTGACTTGGCATCATCACTGAGAACGATTTCGCCTGTCTGCAAAACGTAACCTCGATCGGCAATCTGCAACGCCATGTGTGCATTTTGCTCGACCAATAGCACGGTCATGCCGTCTTTATTGATGGCTTCAATCGTATCAAAAATGGTCTCTACCAACACCGGAGCCAAGCCCATCGACGGCTCATCCATCAACAAGACTTTCGGCTTGGACATCAAGGCGCGTGCAGTCGCCAGCATCTGTTGTTCACCACCACTCATCGTCCCAGCCAATTGCCGCCGACGTTCACCCAGACGCTTGAACAACGAATAGGCATAGTCTAGTCCGCCTTGAATATCTTGCTTGTTATTCAGCGTATAGCCTCCCATACGCAAGTTTTCTTCGACGGTCAGCTTGGCAAAGACCCCGCGTCCCTCTGGAACCATCACGATACCCTCAGACACCAATTCATATGCCTTATGATCAATCGTGTCTTGTCCACGAAAACGGACATGCCCTTCTCTTGGTGGTAACAAGCCCGATATGGTTCGCAGGGTTGTCGTTTTTCCTGCGCCATTCCCGCCAATCAAGCACACAATCTCGCCTTCGTCGACGGTCAAGGACACCCCCTTTAGCGCATGGATATTGCCATAATAAGCATGAACGTTATCAACTTCGAGCAATGCCATCACTTAATTCCTTATGTCTTTGTCGAGCACTTCAATCTTAGATGCGGATGCCGCGCCACGCCCGAGATAGGCTTCGATGACTTGTGGATTGCTCTGGATTTCTTCTGGCAGACCTTCCGCAATCTTCTTGCCATAGTCCAACACGGTGATATGCTCTGAGATACCCATCACTACGCGCATATCATGTTCAATCAACACAATCGTCAAGCCGAGTTCATCCCGCAAACGTCGGATAAAGTTCGTAGTCTCAGCCGTTTCTCTGGGATTCATGCCCGCAGTCGGTTCATCAAGCAACAAGAGCTTGGGTTGTCCAGCCAATGCCCGTGCAATTTCAAGTCGACGTTGGTCACCATAGGGTAGACTATCAGCACGCGAGTCACCTTTCCCTTGCAAACCAACGAATGTCAACAAGCGGCGGGCTTCTTCTTCTGTTTCTTCGTTTTCGCGTTGAGTTGCAGGTGTCCCAAAAACCGCACCGAGCCATGAGGATTTCAGACGCGGTTCTTGCCCTACCATGATATTCTCAATCACGGTCATACTATTAAATAGGCGAATGTTCTGAAAGGTCCGTGCAATACCTGCTCTAGCAATTTGATCCGAGGTCATCCCGTTGATGCGTTTTCCTTGAAAAAGTAGGTCGCCTTCATCAATCTGGTAGAAGCCAGTGATGCAATTGAAGAAGGTAGTTTTTCCTGCCCCATTAGGTCCAATGATGCTGGCTATCGAATTTTCTGGAATAACGAAGTCCAAGCTATCGACTGCAACCAAGCCACCAAAGCGTTTGGTCATCCCGCGTGAGGATAAAATGTTGTCGTTTTTCATGATATGCTATCCTCACTATTGTATATTGGGTTGTGGGTCGGGTGTGACCTCGCCGGATAACGCTCTATCCGGTTCGTCCGGCTTCTTCTTTCGCCCACTCTGTTGTTCCCGTTTCCGTCCTGAGGCGGGCCACAAGCCTTCTGGTCGTGCCAACATCATGATGACGAGCAATGCCCCATAGAGTAGCCAACGAAAATCGGAAAACTCACGCAGAACTTCCGGCAAGCCAATTAGCACAATCGCACCAACGACCACCCCCGGAATACTGCCCATCCCGCCAACGATAATCAGACTGAGAACGTTAATCGACACCAGCACCTCGAAGCTGTTGGGAAAAATCGTCCCTAATTTCGCGGCGAAAATTGCACCCGACACGCCACCTGCCGCGGCACTAATTGTAAAGGCGAGCATCTTGGCTTTGATGGTATCAATCCCCATCGCGGAAGCGGCATCTTCGTCTTCCCGAATCGCCATCCATTGCCGACCCGTCCGCGAATTGTCGAGGCGGATGGAAATGAAAATCATCACGACAATCGCTATCAAGAAAATGTAATAGACTTGTTCCGGGTCTTTGAATTCGATATTGAGGTTCAAGAAGTCAATTGTGATAGAGGGATTGGGTATGAATAATACCCCCTGTGCGCCACCGATGATGGGACGCAAGAAGTCAGATTCTGCCAATCGCCCGATAATCTCCCCGAAGCCCAATGTCGCAATCGCCAGATAATCCCCCCGCATTCGTAGCACAGGCAAAGCAAGGATAAAACCAGTGAACATCGCCACGAGAATACTGACCGGAATCACCAACCAGAAATTGAAGAAACCAATCCCCGCTTGTTGCTCGATGCCCAAGTTCCCCGTCGAAGTCAGCACGCCCATGATATAAGCACCTACTGCGAAGTTGGTCACATAGCCCAAGTCCAGCAAGCCAGCTAATCCCACGGCGATATTCAAGCCCAAGCCCATCAATACAAAACGTCCAATTTCATTGAAGACTTGACTAAAGAACGAACCGACAATCCATGGCAAAATCAGCAAGATGATGCCAAAAATTGTCCATCCTGTCCCGCGTGTTGCCCGTTTCGTCATATCGCTCTGGTTGTTGTAGCCATCACGAATACGTCCACCAAAGAGTGACCAGAAGGCAGCAGTCCCCGTAGAGAAGAGAAAGATTCCCAACGCCGCTTCGGGCAAGAGAGTCCGCCGACGGAAGAACTGGTCAATCAGGTCTCGGCTGAAGTTCTCTTGCAGAATCAACGACACTTGCTCACTCATCATGCCAATAGACACCGTAACAATCGCGCCAGTCAGCAATGCTCGACGGATATGATAAGGAACATACAAGAAGACTGCACCAACCGCCCCCGCAATCACAAAACTCAAAAAGAGTGTTGGCATGCCCTCCCCAACCGTTTCAGCTTCAAAGCTCAAGAAATCAATTAAATCACGGCTGACATTGACAAACACATTTCGCAAGTCAAGGGGGTCCGCTATCAGGGCTAAGATCACAACCGGAATGCTGGCGATTAAGCCCATGGCTGCGCCATCAACAATTTTTTGTGCTGGATTACGGTCATCTTGTTTGTGTGCCAGATAGTAACCCCCAAACAGTACCGGAACGAAGAGCAATACTTGTCCCAGTGTCAGGGTATTGCGAATGACATCGCGTTCATGGAAGGCTTCCAACATGCCAACCGACCCGACATAG
>JANQRM010000192.1 GCA_028284565.1 Anaerolineae bacterium
AACCTCTCTGACGATGCCTGATAGTATCGATCCCAAGCAATTTGAAGCGTGGATGGACTACCTCTTTATCGAACCCATTGAGTTCCCATCCCTCACGAATACAGAGATTGCGCGCTATGTGACGCATCTGTTTCATCATGCTCCCATGCTATTGTCAGATTATGACGATGAGGGCATTAATCAGGGTTTGTGGGAGCTGGTGGGTGCAGGGGATTTCGCGCAATTGTTATCGGATGATGTCCCTTTATCGGCGAAACTGGACTGTGTTCGGGCGATTCCGATCGTGTATGAACAGCTTCTACTCCCGCGTTGTGCGGATTGCCTGTCACACTTGGATGAAGCCCACTGCAAGCCTCTCAACAGTATTTGCTATATGTGGTGGGATATTTTTCCGACATGGGGACAACCCAATAACCCCGCCACGGCTGAGATTGACGAAGTAATACTCGATGTACTAAAACGACTCCTCACACTCGACTCGTTGGCGATTCAAGAGAGTGCTTTGCATGGCTTGGGACACTGGCATCTGAATTATCCACAAGAGACAGAACGCATCATTGACTACTTCCTTGCCACACATCCCAATCTGCGCCCCGAACTCAAGCAATATGCCCACAACGCGCGGTATGGGTGCATTTTGTAACTTCGGGTTGTTCTTGCGTCGTCCAAATTTAGATAAGGGCAACGAGAATCATGAGTAAGATAACGGTTATGCCCGCAACGACAGTTCGGATTTGGTTAAAGCGATTCCAGCGGGGTTCAAAGGCTTCTCTGGCTTCTTTGAGGGATGCTTCATCCAGTTTATCAACCTCCACTGTTTGCAGTTGATTGTTGAGTGGGATGTTGACGACAACTGTCAGCACTTGTACGCCGATAAGATAAATCAGCACGGCGACCAGCATCACCCCCGCCTCTACACCCTCTAACCGCCCGATGCTGAGAATGCCTGCCAGAATCAATACTACGACAGACCCCATCCAAGCCAACATAAAGATCGGTTGATTGTTCTGAATAATCGCGTCCATCTCCTGAAATGCGCGGATAAATTCACCATCATTGAGGTTCTTAATACCCGGCATGGCGACGATTGCAAAAGCAAAGAGCAGACCCGCCACTAAAGAACATAAAAATGCGGATACGATTAAGGCAATAGTCCAGATGTCCATGAGCCAACCCCTCTATTTCTCCATTGTGGATATTGTACCCCATCTCTGATTTGTTTGATTCCAGTTTGTGAAATGTTGAATTCGATTTTTATTGCCGGCAATGCGAATATGTTTTTCCGGCAACAACGCCCTGTGGTTTTGCCATTTTATTGCCGAAAAAGTAAGGATTGGGTTTGGTTTAGATTTATCCCCCTCCGTCATCCTTCCGCGCCTAGCGAATGCTGTTCGGATGCCACCTCCCCCGCTTCGCAAGGGAGGACTTATCATATTTTTTAGAAGGGAATTTTCAGACATCAGATTGTTCGCTTTTAGCCCTCAGCAGGTCAGCTTTCAGGCTTTTCAATTGCATTACTCAGAATCATCGTATCACAAATCACATCCGAAGTGGGATGCATCTGGTGCGCGTAGACACTGCACTCCGCTATGTTTTTGGATATGCATCTGCATCAGGGTTTTGAAGGCGTTGGCGAATAACCGAAATTCGCTAGTCCTATACTGATAGATGTTTTTCGGCTCAATCAATCCCATCATCCTCCAAAATGCGATATAGTCTGTGGACACATTATGCACAGATAAGGAATGGGTTATGGCGAATTGGGTGGAAGTCCTCAAGACAGATGCAATCGAAGAGAACAAAGGGACGACGGTTTACGTCAATGAACGTGACCTTGCCATCTACAAGTATCAGGGTGCGTTTTATGCACTGGATAACACCTGCTTGCATCGGGGTGGGCAATTGGGCGATGGACATATGGAAGGTCCGAATGTGATTTGTCCCCTGCATGGCTGGGATTATGATGTCAAGACGGGCGTGAGTCGCTATGAAGCCAAAGAACGGGTGGCGGTCTATCCGGTGAAGGTGGAGGGAGATGCGGTCTATGTGGATGCGGATGAAGTCCCGCCGAAACCACGCTTTGAAAATGAGTATCTGGGCTTGTGGGCGCGTCGGCATGATGGCTTAGAGACGGATATGGTCAATGTGCATTATATGGCGAAGGGACGACACGAAAAAGTTGAGCCGATGGGGTCAGAACGGCGCAATTACCCCGGCTTGGAGCATCTCTACTTTTTGCCCGGACAATTGGCGGTCTTGCCTCTGCTGGATGATGAGGTGGTGGATACAGAAGTCATCATAGGTCCCAAAGCGAAGAAGCCCCTTAAATTGAAATCTCCGATTTATGTCAGCCATATGAGCTTTGGTGCATTGAGTAAAGAGGCGAAAATGTCACTGGCGCGTGGGACAGCGATGTTCGGCACAGTGATGTGTTCGGGTGAAGGTGGGATGTTACCTGAATCACGCGAGTTAGCCGAACAATACATCTTTGAGATGGCATCGGGTTATTTCGGTTGGACAGAAGAGAATATCGCCCAAGCGGATGGCATTGAAATCAAGATGGGACAGAGTGCCAAAGCGGGACTAGGCGGTCTGTTGCCGGGACATAAAGTCAAAGGGGACATCGCCAAAGCACGCGGACTCGATGAAGGTCAAGAAGCACGGAGTCCAGCTCGTTTCCCCGATATTAACAGCTTGCAAGATATGAAAGATCGCATCGCGTGGATTCGCTCCGTGAATCCCGATATTCCAATTGGAATCAAGTTCGCGGCGAGTCGGATTGAAGCCGATTTGGCGGCGGCAGTGGAATT
>JANQRM010000198.1 GCA_028284565.1 Anaerolineae bacterium
CTTTCTCATCGTCTTCAATAACCAGATTAGGGCGCATGATAGTCGCAACTTCAAAGAAGAGAGCTTCCCCCTGTTCGATGACCGGTTGCAAATAAAAAACAGTTTCCACCCGTAGATTGAGTCGTTCTCGACTCGTTGCGATAATTTTAACTTTGGGTGCAACTTCTAAGATAGTCGATAGCAGGTTTGCGCCCATAAGCACATGCTCAAAATTGTCGAAGATAATCAGTAATTCTTTTTGACTGCAATAATTCAAAAGAACATCTTCAGGAGATGGATTGTCACTAACAGTAAGTCCTAAGCTCGCAATTGTAAATTTGGCAATATCATCAGGGTTACGAATGGGCGTGAGGTCGATGAATATAGCACCATCCGCAAAATCATTTTTGATAAGATGCCCCAATTCCAATGACAAACGGGACTTCCCCATCCCACCTGTAGCAATCAATGAAAGAAGGCGAACATCATCGTTCCGTAACAAGCCAGACAATTCAACAAGTTCTGATTCTCGCCCGATAAAGGGACCTGTAGTAATTGGGAGGGTATGCTCAATGTGGTGTGGTAGTTCGGGGCTAGATTGAATATCTTCAAGGAGACCCAATTGACGTGCGAGTGCAATGGCTTCTGTACGCCGACTCGTGCCTAATTTGCTATAGATTTGTTTGTTGTACCAGCGAACCGTATCTTTAGTGATGAACAACTGGTCAGCGATTTCAGCATTCGATAACCCATTCGCCATAAGCCGAATAATTTCCAGCTCACGTTCTTTAAAATCATCTAACGGTGCCGTCAACCCATTCTCAAGTACCATGTAACATTCTCTGCTTGCACCAACCCTATTTACTTATAAGAATATACCAACAAGGTTTACTGTCCAATTAGATGTTTTAAAATACAAAGTCTCTGCTTGATAGTCTGCCTTGAAATTCAATCTCTTAAGTTAAAATTCCGCTTCTAAATCCAAACCAATATCCCGTAACAATCGACGATTTCACATTACAATCTGCATTACAAAGTATTATTTTCCCTGTTTATCATGCCTCCATTTTTGGTTGATTTTCTGTTTGTTTGGTTAGAATCAATCCGCATTCAATTGCTGAATCAACTTTGCCACCAACCCTGTCCATCCTGTCTGATGCATTGCCCCCAACCCTGCCCCATCATTCCCATTAAAATACTCAAAAAACAACAGATAATCCTGCCAATGCTCATCTTGCTGCAACGCCTCCACACCCCCATACATAGGACGTTTTCCCTCATTATCACATAAAAACAACTTCACCAGCCGTTTTGATAAATCTTTCGCCACCTCTTTTAAGGTCATCTCATTGCCTGACCCTGTTGGCATCTCCACCGTAAACTCATCCCCATAATAATGATGAAACCGTTGCAACGCCTCAATAATCAAATAATTAATCGGAAACCACACTGGACCCCGCCAATTAGAATTCCCACCAAACAACCCCGTTCTCGATTCCGCAGGCTCATAATCTACCACAAACACTTGCCCATTCAACTCCAGCCGATATGGATTCTGCTCATGAAACTTCGATAATGACCGAATTCCATACGGCGACAAAAACTCATCCTCATCCAGCATATATCGCAACGTTGACCGCAACCGTTCTTCCGTCAATACTGCCGTCAAAGTTCGTTCACCCACTCCCGGCTCATCAATTTGTGCCATATTCCCACTCAAATGGGGTCGATTCTCCGTAAACCATTGCATCCGTCGATGAAATTCACTCATCTCCTCTAATAGCTCCGGCTCCAACGTTTCCACCGCAATCAATGGCAACAAACCCACATAAGACCGCACCTTAATTGTCTGATGTGACCCATCTGGAAAATGCAAGACATCATAGAAGAAACCATCTTCTTCATCCCATAAGCTATGGTCTGTTTCATCACCTGCATTCGACATCGCCGATGCAATCCGCAAAAAGTGTTCATAAAATTTCGTCGCCATATCTTGGAAAATCGGCTGGTCTTTCGCCAATTCCAGCGACATTTTCATCATCATCAAGCAATAAAAACTCATCCACGCCGTACCATCCGACTGGTCAATATGCCCCCCATTCGGCAAGGTCTCGCTACGGTCAAACAGGCTGATATTGTCTAATCCCAAGAACCCACCCTGAAAAATATTATTGCCATCTTCATCTTTCCGATTCACCCACCACGTAAAATTCAGCAACAGCTTATGGTACATCCCCATAAACCATGCCTTGTCATATTTCCCTGAATACTTCGCATCAATCTTATAGGTTCGCCACGCCGCCCACGCATGAACCGGTGGATTCACATCGCCAAAACTCCACTCATAAGCTGGCAATTGCCCATTCGGATGCATGTACCATTCCCGTGTCATCAAGGTCAACTGTCGCTTGGCAAATTGCGAATCAATCATCACCAATGGCAAACAATGAAACGCCAAATCCCACGACGCATACCACGGATACTCCCACTTATCTGGCATCGAAATGATGTCGAAATTATTCAGATGTCGCCAATCTTTATTGCGGTCATTCTGCCGATTCAACCGATGCTCTGGATACTCTGGGTCACCATTCAGCCATTGTGGAATATCGTAGTAATACAATTGCTTCGTCCACAGCATCCCCGCAAATGCCTGCCGTTGGATATTCCGCTCATCATCGGATACGGACTTCGGTTGTAAATTCGCATAAAATTCATTTGCTTCATCAATTCGTTGCTGAAAGATTGCATCAAACTCCGCAAAGGGTTCATCTTGCTCGGCTATTGCCAGCCGTAACTGAATCGTCCATGTCTCCCCTGCCCCGATGCTCTGCTGATACAAACAGCCCACTTTCGTCCCCACTTGCTCAGGATTGACTGCTTCTGTATCGCCATCAATCACATAGCGATGAAAGGCATCTTTGACATAGGGACTATCATTCTCTTGCCCAAACAATCGCGCTTTATTCGTCTCATTCTCCGTGAATAACACCTTGTCTGCATCTTTGGCATAGAGTCGATACGCCCCAAACGTCGGATGTCCTGCCAGAATATCATGCACCCCATTTTGATGAGACTTAAACTGCAATTGTGGCTTACCATGCACCTGCCCCATCGGACCATCTTCATAGCCCCATGACCATGTATTCCGATACCATAAGGTCGGTAACAAAGTACACTCTGCGGATTCATCGGCGCGATTCGTCACTGAAATCCGTACCAATATGTCTTTTTCACCCACTTTGGCATATTCCACCATGACATCGAAATAACGATGGTCATCAAAGATACCTGTATCCATCAGCTCATATTCAAAGTCATATTTGCCCCGTCGCCGATTCTCTCGAATTAATTGCTCATACGGAAATGCTCGCTGTGGATATTTGTAAAGCATCTTCATGTAGCTGTGCGCAGGTGTATTGTCGAGGTAATAATAATATTCTTTGACATCTTCTCCATGACTGCCCTCCTTGCCACTCAAGCCAAAGAGCCGTTCTTTGAGAATGCTATCCTGCCCATTCCACAATGCCAGCGCAAAACACAAATATTGGTTGCGGTCACTGATGCCAGCCAGCCCATCTTCATTCCAACGATACACGCGACTTCGTGCATGGTCATGTGGAAAATAATCCCATGCTTCGCCATCGTGGCTATAGTCTTCTCGCACCGTACCCCATGCCCGCTCACTCAGGTAGGGTCCCCATAATTTCCAATTGGCAGTACGGTCTTGATGTGCTTGCAGTCGTTTCTGTTCTGCGCTCATAAATCTATCCAATGTGCTATCAAATCGGACTTGATTTTACCCTAATCAAACGACGAAGAAATTAGCAATTATTGAGTAGATTATTGAAAAAATTACTCACGATAAGTTATTTAAAGTCGAGGGTTCAGCGATTTTATTTGGCATAAAACGGAGCTTTTTCGGGTGATTTAGGTCGTTTGCGAGGGTTTTCGAGGTTTTTGACCCCCACTTTTTGCTTATTTTGGTTGATTGTCCGTATAAAAATGGTTTGTTTAACATTTCAAAATCAACGTTTTATCATCATCGAGCGAATCAAAAAGCGACCCATCTAGTTGATGAACCGCCCTTGATTGAAGAGACAATTTACTAAGGATTCGCCTCCTCAGTAGTTTCTGCTTGTGGTGTCTCTGACGGGATTAGCATCGGAGTTGCTGTTGGTGGATTCTGCGTTGGAATCGGTGTTGCTGATGGCTCGACTTCTGTTGGAATCAAAGTCGCTGTTG
>JANQRM010000201.1 GCA_028284565.1 Anaerolineae bacterium
ATCTGCGGAATCTCATCCTCATCCTCCACGAAGAGCGCAAAGGAGGACATAAAGGGGTCATCGAAATACTGATTATAGACGGCTCGACTCATATAGATCGTGCCTTGATCGGTGGTGTAATCGTAATAGACACCGAATATCTCGAAGGTTTCTTCCCCCTTGTCTGTCAGAAGTGTAATCGTGTTGTTCTCTTGGGTAATGCCCCGACGAAAAGCAAAGGGTTCACTTACCATGACTTTGCCGTTATCGAGCGCGTCTTGATGTTCCTCCACTGGCACATCTGTCCAGACGAAACGACGATTATCCCCAGCGATGTCGAAATGGGAGGCGAGGATATTGACTGGTGGCAAATCTGGATAATCTGGAGCGAGTGTATTCACCGCCCGCGCGCCCGATACACGTGCCACACCGTCGACTTGTCTCAAGCGGTCAAAGACTTCTGGCGATACATCAACAGTTGGTACGTTGTTGCTCAGTAATGGAGGTGAGATGAAGATGTCTGCACCCAAGCTGTTATCGAGCCAATCGCTGACACTCCCACGAAAACTGCCAATCATCGTACTCACACCCACAATCACACTGACAGCAATCGTCAACGCGGCGACTGCGACGGCTGTCCGACTGAGAGAACGAGTCACTGCGCGAGGAGCCATCCGCCCCAAGACACCGAAGAGTCGTCCTGTTATCGGTGTGAAGAGGTGCATCCCAATCAAGAGCATAATGGGGGTAAACAAAGCCCCACCAAAAATGATGCAGAACAAGGCAATAAAGCTGATGAAGAGGCTATCGGGAATCTGTAGCAAGAGAAACCCCACGACATTCAATATTACAGCCAACATCGTGATATAGGGGAGCAACTTACGTGTCTGCTCTTCTTCATCGGAGCGTCGCATTGTTCCTGCCGGTGGAGTCCGAGTCGCGTCGAATGAGGGCAACAACGCCGCCGCCATACTCGCGCCCACGCCGATCAACACCCCTTTCAGCAAGACGACTGAATCCAGCGTGACATTTTGCACATTCACCGTGAAATACAAATCGGAAATGGTCTGTGATACTAAGCCAACAGCAAAGCGTCCGAATATGATGCCCAAGCCCAGTCCGAGTATTGTCCCGACTAAGCCGAGAACGAGGGCTTCTCCAACAATCAACGCAAAAATTTGAGAACGGGTCGTCCCAAGTGAGCGCAGGATGCCGATAATATTGCGTCGTTGGACGACACTGAAGGTCACGGTGTTGTAAATGAGGAACACACCCACGACCAATGCCAACAAACTGAGTGCTTGCAAGTTGATTTCAAAGGCGGCGGTCATCTGACTGAGAGCGCTATCCTCGCCGACGATGGCAATCAGCGACACACCCGATGGTAAGATGTCCCGAATTTGAGCGACATCATAACTCTCTGGCAAAATCAGGTCAATGCGACTGATGCGGTCTGGTAAGCCGACGACCTCTTGTGCAGTGGCAATGTCCATCAACAACAAATCATCAAGGGCTTGTTGACTCAGATTGTCATCTGGTTGAATCAAGCCCACCACTTGCACGGTTTGACTTGCCCCACCGATTTCCAGCGTAATTGAATCCCCAACAGCAATATCAAACCGTTGTGCGAGGGTGGTACTCATCAGCAAGGTGTTCGGTTGAGCAATGAAGTTATTCAAGGCGGCGAAGGTATCTTGATTTTCCCCTTCCACATCAATTGTCGTCAGATACTCACGAAACGGCGGTTCGGCAAAGGGGTCTACGCCAAGTATGCGTAACGATTGGTTTCCAAGTTCGGGGGATGTGACGGATTCTGTGATGATGGGTGCACTATCTCGAATACCCAGTTCAACTCGTACCGCCCGATACAAATCGGACGACAACCCAGCTGGACCGCCGATAATCTGATGGGTTGCCCGCCCTGTCAGGCTTTCCGTACTCAGTTCAAAGGCACGACTCGCCGATCCATTGGCAAGGTCGATAGCAATCATCACTGCCACACCCAACGCCACGCCCAAAATAAACAACACACTCTGGAACATCCGCCGATTGATATAGCGCAGTCCCAATCGTAACAACACGGGAGTCAACATTCACACTGCTCTTGTGATAAATGGCACAAACTCATTGTATTGTACGTGGTAAATCTGTGTAGGAGATTAATGAAGAGAATCAGTATACGCGAAACGTCTCAAATCAAAACAGTTTTGGAAAGTGGCAATCGGTCAACTTGCGAAGAAGGGTTCAGCCGAAAAGTAGAATTGCTTCTGTTTGTAATGCAAATACTTCCCTGCCAGATTGGAAATCGCGCGCGGTTTGACCGCCCATTTACCATCATAGTGACGCAGATTCACATGCACCATGCCTTTAAGCGAATCAATAGCCGTGACAAAGGCTTCAATGGGGAAGGCAGTTGGGTTGGGGCGGACGAGAACTTTTTGACCAATGTAGAGTTCATCAAGTATTTGGCGCATTGTGGATTTCTTCCGAAAAAAGCGGTTTCTTTTTGTCACTATATGCCAAAAAACGCTATACGACAATGAAGTGAGGCATATTAAACGATTAAACTCAGTTGTTTGATAACTATTGCTCCTGTTTTAATTGCCTTTGCTTTTACTTTATTGACCTATCAGATAATATCAATAACATGAAGCAGATCGAAGTTTTTGAACGTATTCCAAATACTCCAAGTGATTCGCCTGCAGTCGTGTTTGTTCACGGGGCTTGCTTAGGGGCATGGTGCTGGACAGATAACTTTCTCGATTTTTTTGCTGAGGAAGGCTTTCATACCTTCGCGCCGAATTTGCGTGGACATGGTGGAAGTCCAATCTCAAAGCCTCTCAATCAGGTGACAATTGATGATTATGTAGAAGATGTTGCCTCTGTAATTCGTCAGTTGCCCCAGCCTCCAATTGTTGTGGGGCACTCTATGGGTGGGCTGATTGTTCAACGACTAGCAACACAATTTACGGTAGAAGCACTTGTCCTCATGGACCCATCGCCCTATGCAGGGATGCGGTCACAAAAAGTCCGATTACTTCGCGCACATCCACGCGCTTTTTTGATGGCATCGCTTACCAAAGATATGCATCGCATCTATCGCAGTAATGATAATGTTCGGCAAATTATGTTTTCTCCATCAACACCCGAAGAGACCATCACGCAGTGTCGTCTACGTTTGCAAAAAGAATCTTGGCATGCGACCCAAGAGATGAATCCGCCACTCAAACAGCCCTATGCAGTGAACTGTCCCATGTTGGTCGTAGGTGGTGCGGAGGATGGCACCGTCTTACCTGATGCAATACGTGAAACTGCACGAGCCTATGATGCCACCTGCAAGATTTTTGATAGTATGGGACACAATTTGATGCTAGAACCCGCTTGGCAGAAGGTCGCCATATATATTTTAGAGTGGGCTCGTCAAATCGAATGACGTAAAATCCTCTAATAAAAGTAATACAGTGTAGCCATTCTCTCCTAATTAAGGGTGGAAAATGGGGTCTTGTGGTATGCTAAGGTCGGTTTGGATACCACAACAGAAAGACAACCTTATGCGCTTGAAATTGATTGTACTTTTGCTTGTTTCACTCTTGGCGATGTTACTCACCCCAACCCTCTTCGCTCAAGATGCCGAATTAGATTTGCCAATTACTGAAGATACAACCTATGTCGTGCAACCGCGTGACACCTTAGATGGCATCGGGGGCTTGTTCGATGTCGACCCGATCTGCCTCGCAGAACGCAACGACATCAGACTCAGTACTATCCTTGAAGTTGGACAAGAACTGCTGATTGCGGTGGATTGTCCTAATTACTTTGGCGCACAGATTGTTCAAAACCCGCGCGAAGTCATCTCAGATTGTGATTATGTGGTTCAACGCCTTGACACACTCAGCGAAATCGCCTTCTCCTTTGATATTTCGGTCATCTCTCTGCAACAAGCCAATGAACTGTTCAATAAAGTCGATGTCCGCACGGGGATGTGCCTGACGATACCGGAGAACGCCCCACCCTTTGGGACTGTGCCTCCACTTGATGGCGGAGTCGGTGGCGATATTGAAGGCGAAGTCTATGTGATGCAACCCGGCGATACGATCGATGAGGTCGCCTTTGAACGCAATGTCTCCACAGTATCTATCTTAGTCGCAAGTGGTATCGGTTTTGACGAAACACGTAGAGTCATGCCCGGCACGACCATTATCATTCCTGATGATGCCCCGCCCTTTGGTGTCTTCCCGGCTCTGACTGCGCCTTCGATTGGGCAAGGTGGGGATATTGAAGGTGTGATTCATGTTGTGCAACGACGCGAAACGCTCGATGGCATTACTGCGCTCTATAACAAAAATACAATGTGCGTGATGGAAGCCAACGAAGTCGGCAACCCGCGTCATATCCAACCCGGCGATGCCATCTTCATCCTCGACAGTTGCGGACCTTACGTCGGATTTGCCCCTGTGCCGGAAGTGCCTCTCTCAACGACAGGTGGGGAGGCGATGGATAGTGATATGGATGGCAATTCGGACGAGGGTTCAGGCGACGAAGACAGTGGCGAAACCACTGACAACAGCGATGCTTAAATTACTTTAGACGGAAGTAAGTTTGGTAAGGGCGTACAGCTGTACGCCCCTACGTTTCGTAGAGTAGTGGAACAGAATATGACTCCACAAGCCTATCTCGATGAATTCCATAAAGTGAATATCCCCGCGTTGTTTGACCCGACGATGTCTGCACGGGCGCGGGCGGATGCCATTCGAGATGCACGTCAACGGTTGTCCAAGCTCAAAGTCCGCCT